>JAFVVU010000034.1 GCA_017502065.1 Clostridia bacterium
TCCGTATAGGAGATAATGTAAAAATTGAAACAAAATATAATGTAATTGAAAAAATAACAGCAACAAGCAGAAACATAACAGCTACAGGAACAATCAGTGAAATTGTTATTTCTGCAGAACCTACAATCAAGGTTAATGAAGACGGCACAGAAAAAGAATATGCACTTCTTAATTCTGTAGAAATTAAAGTAAACGGAGAAAAAGCAGATGTGTATGCTCTTCGTCTCGGAGATACTGTAACTATAGGAATAGAAGGAGAAACAGTTACAAGAATAACTGTAACACCGGCAAAAGAAAAAATAAATTATGCAGGCAGAATTTCGTATATTAATACAACTTACGGATATATTAAGCTTGACGGTGTTGAAGAACGTATTGTGATTGGAAAAGCAAAATTCCAGAATGCGGAAGGAAAAACAATCACAGTTAAAGATGTAAAACAAGGTGATGCGGCAACAGTGTTCGGAACCAAGGGAATAGGAACAGTTGAAGCAGAACTTATTGTTGTAGACAAATAACTCCTTATAAAAAATCAAAGAAGGGTGATGCAAATGCATCACCCTTTTTTTGATGACATAAATACAAAGGTAGTGAATAAAATAAAACTATAGCAGTATAATACAAGGAGGAAATGATATTGAGAATATTTGTACTGACAAAAAAATCCGTTATTGTATATGCCGTAGCTGTTTTTATTCTGCTTGGGATTTTTGTTGTGGGCAACAATTTCGGTCAGGCGATTTTTACTGAAGGAGCTGCTCCGGATACACTTCCGATATACAGCGTCGAAACACCGGAAAAGAAAATTGCAATAACGTTCGATGCGGCATGGGGCAATGAAGATACGGATGCCCTTCTTAAAATTCTGGGCGATAATAATGCCCGGGCAAGCATTTTTGTTGTTGGCGGATGGATAGACAGATTCCCTGATTCGGTCAAAGCATTTCATAATGCCGGACATGAAATTCTGAACCATTCCGATACACATGCCCATATGTCAAACCTTTCGGAAGCGGATATAGAATCCGAACTTGGCGGATGCGAACAGAAAATTTTAAACACAACAGGTGTGTCTAAAAAGCTTTTCAGAGCACCGTATGGCGAATATGACGATAACCTTATAAAAACAGCAGGTAATGCGGGATATAAAGTAATTCAGTGGGATGTAGACAGCCTCGACTGGAAAGACCTTACCCCCGACGAAATAATAAACAGGGTAAAAGCAAAGGTAAGAAACGGGTCAATCATTTTATTCCATAACGGAGCGGAAAACACCCCGGCAGCACTCGAAAAACTTCTTCCGCAGCTTGCCGAAGAAGGATATACTTTCGTTCCGGTATCGGAACTTATTTATGAAAACAATTATAAAATCAATACAGCCGGACGGCAGATACCCAACTGATGAGAGGAAGATAATTTTTGCTTTTGGTACGTTGTGATAAAAGATTTAAAAAAATGACGGAAAAATTTCTGAAAGAAATGAACCTTTCGGCAGAAATTACGGATGATGATATATGCGATGTTTGCGTTATGGAAGAAACTGATGCCGCGTTTATTCATAATATTCCGGCAGACAGCATAATAATAGCAAACGGGGACAATCATGACCTTGTCATGACCCTTGGGCAATACAATAACAAAGTAATAACATGCGGACTTGCAGGAATATGCACAATTACATTATCAAGCATAACGGACGAAGAAATTGTTGTGTGTATACAGCGCAACATAACAGATTTGTGTGGAAAATGTATTATGCCGCAGGAAATTCCTGTTAAAACGAAGTCCCTAACACCGCATGATGCAATGCTTATGTATGCACTGGCACTTGTTTGCGGAGAAAAACCGGATAAACTTATATTGGAAGGAAGGTAATTAACGTGGAAAGCAGTAATAATGTAGCAACTGCTGTAGGAATTGTTGAAACTCCTGCGGCTTTAAGTCATAGTCACCGGGGAGAAAATTTTTATAATTTTATTTTAAAAATAAACAGGCTTAGTAATATAGCTGACCATATTGTAGTAACAATATCGGAAAAGCTTCTTGGTATAGTGGAAATTCTGCCCGGAAGAGAGGTTGAAATATCGGGCCAGTTCAGGTCATATAACAATTATAACGGAGAAGGGAATAAGCTTATTCTTACTCTGTTTGTGCACGACATAAAAGAAGCGGATGAATTTTCCGATATGGAAAATCCCAACAGGATATATCTCAATGGATACATATGTAAACAGCCGGTATACAGAACAACGCCTTTCGGAAGAGAAATAACGGATATAATTCTTGCGGTAAACCGTCCGCACGGAAAATCTGATTATATACCCTGTATTTGCTGGGGACGAAATGCAAAATATGCTCAGTCACTGCAGGTGGGCGATAACATTGAAATAACCGGACGTATCCAAAGCCGTGATTATCAGAAAAAACTGGAGAACGGCGACAGTATAACAAAAACAGCATTTGAAGTATCTGTTTCAAGACTGAATCTCCGGTGTGAAGAGCTTATTTAAGTATCTTGTGTCTGTATGAGCAAAGAGAATGCTCTTTAAAAGAATAGAAAAAAGGTATATGGTAAGAACCTATCCGGTAGGTTTTACCTACGTGTCTGTATCCGAAAAGCGGTGGCGGCAGTTTGGTAATTATGTCGCCCCTGTTTTCTATTCTGGACGTGTTTGGCAAATACTTATCAAAAAACTCGGCAAAAGCCTTGTTGCCGGTACGGGGCGTACCAAAAACAACAACCTCGTATTCAATATCGGGAAACCGGTGCGCAAGGTCGGCAGCGCAAATAAGCGCAAGAGCTCCGCCGTATGAATGTCCGGTAATCTCAATTCGTTTTGTTTTGTCAGTAATAACCTTAACTATTTTATCAAAAATTTTTGCTTCAGTATAAGCTTTATAAAATCCGCTGTGAATACGGATTTTTTTACTGTCAGGCATATGGCATACTGTTTTTTTGAAAAACTGCAGATTGGACATCATATCCCTGCAGGAATCCGTTCCGCGAAATGCAATCAGAATGCGGTTTTCATAAACACGCAGTATGTACTGTATATCTGTTTTCTTATTGTTTACATATTCGGTTTTAATGGCTGTTTTTGATGGTATATATACATCGTAATAAGATCTGTCAGTGTAATTTAGAAAGTGCAGCAGCTTGCCAAAGTTCATATAATCATCCTTTATAAAAAAACTATTGTAAAATATTATATTATTGTGTTATAATAAATGTTAATGAGTTTTGCAGGAGAAAATTATGATAACCCCAAAAAAGATTACAATTGATGACAAAAATATTTTTAATGAATATTATAATATGTGCGGATATAAAAACTCGGAAGCCAACTTTACCAATATGTTCATCTGGAAAGACGGATATGATATGGAATATGCTGTGGTTGACGGGTTTCTGGTGCTTATGGCAAAAACCACAAAAGGGGAGCCGTTTTACTATTTTCCGGCAGGCAGCGGCAATTTGAAATCCGTAATTGAAAAGCTGGACGATCATTATAAAAGTCTTGGAACGGTATATTCAATCCGTCCGCTGACGGAAGACACAAAACATACGCTTGAAACAGAAATGCCGGGCTTTTTCCGGTTCGAACGCCACAGAGATTATGACGATTATGTGTATGAAATAAAAAATCTTATCGAACTTCCGGGAAAAGAATATCACGCAAAGAAAAACCATTTCAACAGTTTTGTAAAGAATTATCAGTATTCATATAACCGGATAACTCCTGACACACAGGAGATGTGTAAGGAAAAGATTATTGAATGGATTAAAGCACGTGGCAGTGATAATGTTGCTGAAATAAAATCCATTGAAGAAATGTTCGGGCATTATAACAGCCTTGACGTAATAGGTGCATACCTTGAGGTCGACGGCGATATTGCGGCAATAACTGTAGGGGAAAACCATCAGGGGACAGCACTCATTCATATTGAAAAAGCGAACACACAGTATAAAGGCGCGTATGCGGCGATAAATAAGCTGTTTTTGCAAAACGAATTTTCTGAACTTAAATACGTTAATCGGGAAGAAGATATGGGGATTGATGGCCTCAGAAAAGCCAAGCTTTCGTATCACCCGGCATTTATGATTGAAAAATATATTGCATTTCCTGTGGGGGAATAAAAATGTATAATATACTTGAACTTTTTGGTATTGCAGCGTTTGCTGTTTCAGGTGCTTTTGTAGGTGTAAAAAAACGTCTTGATATCCTTGGTATTCTGGTGCTTGCAATTGTAACGGCATGCGGTGGAGGACTCATCCGTGATATAGTTTTGAATAAAACAGTACCGGTATTTTTTTACACGCCGGAGTATCTTCTTACCACAATTATTGTAACGGTGGTTGTGTGTCTGTGGCGTCCAAACTTGCAACAAAGGAAGAAATATAACATAGTGCTTTTGCTTTTTGATGCAATTGGGCTTGGTGTATTTTCGGTTCTTGCGGCATATAGTGCAATGGAACATAGCATGCCGTATATCGGAATTGTGTTTTTAGGGTGCATATCAGGCTGTGGCGGAGGAATGCTTCGCGATATACTTGTGCGCGAAATTCCTGTTGTACTTAAAAAAGAGGTCTATCTGGCAGCATCAATAATAGGTATTATCTATCTGATTATATTTAAAAACATAATAGAAGAGCAACTTTTATTAATCAGCTCAATTTGTATTATTGTCATTGTAAGAATGCTTACGCTTATATTCAATATAGAAATACCAAAAATATCAATGAGGAAAAACAAAACGGAGGAAGAAAAATGATTTATGTATTTTTAGCCGAAGGCTTTGAAGAAATAGAAGCACTTGCAACTGTGGATATACTCCGCCGTGCAGAAATGGATGTCAGAACGGTTTCCGTAACCGGAGAAAAGGAAGTGACAGGTGCACATGCAATAACAGTAACAGCAGATATAACAGAAATAAACCTTGATGATGTGGATGCTGTTATACTTCCGGGCGGAATGCCGGGCACGCTCAATTTAAAAGCTTCTGATAAAGTTCAGGATGCAATAAAATATTCATTTGACAATAATAAACTTATGTGTGCAATCTGTGCAGCTCCGCTTGTTTTTGGCGGTGCAGGATTTTTAAAAGGGAAAAAGGCGGCTTGCTATCCCGGCTTTGAACACGAGCTTATCGGTGCCGATGTTGCGTATGAACCTGTTGTACGAGACGGGAATATAATAACATCACGAGGCGCAGGTACAGCACATCTGTTTGCATTTGAAATCCTTAAATATTTTGGTAAAGAAAAGGAAGCGGCAGAGCTTTGTAAAGGTATGATTTATGGATAAGTCTGCTTTACGTAAAGAGTTTCTTGCAAAAAGAAAAGCGCTTTTGGATGAACTGAAAAATAAATACAGCAAACAAATATGTGGGCATATTATGAATATGCCGCAGTTTGAACGGGCAAAAACCGTTGCAGCATACAGCGCAATCGGAAGTGAGGTTGATTTGTCACCGGTTGTTTTTGAAAGCGGGAAAGAAATTGCCCTTCCTGTTTGTGTGGAAGGCGATACGCTTGTTTTTAAAAAAGTTGGCGATAAAACAACTCTTGAGAACGGCACATTTGGGATTGCTGAACCTAAAGAAACACAGCCGGAGATTTTGCCTGAAGAGATTGATTTAATACTTGTGCCGGGCGCTGTATTTGACAAAAGCGGCGGCAGAATAGGGTACGGCAAAGGATATTATGACAGAATTCTGCCACACTTGTCAAAAGAATGTACAATTATTGGCGTTGCATACAGTTTGCAGATTGCTGATGAAATAGAAACAGAACCTCATGATATAAAAGTAAGTTTAATTGTTACGGAAGAAGGAATACATGAATGTATAAACGGCGCATCCATATAAACTGGTATATGTTTATGTCAAGCCTGACA
>JAFVVU010000035.1 GCA_017502065.1 Clostridia bacterium
AACAAGAGGTGTTAATATGAACTTTTGTGGTAAAACGGCGATATCAACAGGTGCGGCTTCGGGAATGGGGCTTTTGTTTGCACAAAACTTTGCAGCGTTGGGCGGCAATGTTGTTATGTGTGATGTTAACGAAGAAATATTTAAACAAGCCGACGAGATAAATGCAAAAGGAAAAGGAAAAGCAGTTGGAGTTATTTGCGATGTCAGAGATTATGAACAGGTGTGCAACGCAAGAGATAAAGCTGTTGAAATATTTGGATGTATTGATGTTATGGCTAATTTTGCAGGCGGAACTGCAGTCAGGATGCAAAATGTTGACCGGAAAGCATATCCGGAATTTCCGGATGTTCCCATTGATGTGTATGACTGGGGAATTGATGTAAATCTTAAAGGCCCATTTTATTTTGCTCATGCGGTATTAAACCAAATGAGAAAGCAAAACAGCGGACTTATTATCAATATTGGTTCGATAACCGGTATGGAAGGCGACGGGTTTGGTATGGATTATCCCACGTCAAAAGCGGGTCTTATGTTTGGACTTACAAAATCGGTTGCGCAGTTTGGCTCTAAATATAATATAAGATGTGTGTGCATTTCGCCGGGTCCGGTGCTGACAAGAGCAAATATGGCGGATATGAAAACACTTGTTGGAAGAGCGGCAGATCCTCAGGAAATAATTGATTTGTGTCTGTTTGTTGCGTCTGAAAAGGGACAGTTCATAAATGGTGAAAATATAATGATAGATGGCGGAAGAAATGCTATGGGAAGGAGAAACTGAAATGAAGAAAACCTTCTTGAACTTTGATAAGCCAATTATCACAACAATGGTTCAGGCAAACAACCCCGACAGAATCATAGACCTTATTGATAAATCTTTGCCCGAAGGTGCGGAAGCTTTCGGAATGCAGTTTGAACGAATGGAACCGGAATACAGAAATAAAGAAATATATCAAAAACTTTTCAACTATACAGAAAAACCGGTATATGTAACAAACTACAGACTAGGAAAAAACGAAGGCAAAACTGATGATATTCTTGCGGAAGAACTTATTGAACTTGCCGAGTGTGGCGCAACCCTTTGTGACGTAATGGGCGATTATTTTGATAAGCAACCGGATGAACTTGCGAAAGATGAAAAAGCGGTTGAAAAACAGATTGAGTTAATTGAAAAACTGCATACTGCGGGAACAGAAGTTTTGATGTCATCACATATCTGCAAGTACACGCCGGCAGAAAGAGTTCTGGAAATGGCACTGGAACATCAAAGACGCGGAGCAGATATTTCTAAAATAGTAACAGACGCAAATACAATGGAAGAGCAGCTTGAAAATTTAAGAATTATTAATCTGCTTAAAGAAAATCTTGAAATTCCGTTTTTGTTTTTGTGTGGTGGTAAATGTAATATTTTAAGAAAAATAGGTGGAGAATTTGGATGTTGCATGTACCTTACGGTTTGTGAATATGATGATTTTTCGACATCGGTTCAACCTCTTTTGAAAAACGTAAAAGCAATAAGGGATAATATGTAAGGATGGTATAAAATGAAAGCGATACTTGTTAATGATGATAAAAGTTTAAGATGGGACAATGTTCCTGATCCTGTTATAAAACCTACGGAAGTTCTTGTGGAAGTTCATGCGGCAGCTCTTAATCGTGCAGATCTGATGCAACGAGAGGGTGACTATCCACCGCCACCGGGATGTCCTGAATGGATGGGACTGGAAATTGCCGGAGTTATTGTTGAAATGGGCGAGGAAGCAAAGAAAAACTCAAAATGGGAAATAGGAGATAAAGTATGTGCGCTTCTTGGCGGAGGCGGATATGCTGAGTATGCTGCGGTAGAGTATGATATGCTTATGCCTGTGCCTGAAAACTGTTCAATGATTGAAGCAGCTGCTATTCCTGAAGCGTTCGCAACGGCGTATCTCAACCTTTTTATTGAAGGGAACATAAAGCCGGGAAACACACTTTTAATGAATGCCGGAGCGTCAGGGCTTGCCAGCGTAATAATTCCCATGGCAAAAGCTTTTGATATAAGAGTTATTACAACAGTACTTCGTGATGACATTGCCGAATCAATCAGACATTTAAATGCAGACAGAGTTGTTGTTACAACAAAGGAAGACATATCAGAGGTTTTGAAAGAAGAACTTGATAACGGAACATCTGTTGATGTGGCAATTGACTGTCTTGGTGGAGAAATAATGGGTAAATGCATCCATTATCTTACACACGGAGCAAGATGGATTATGATTGCGGCACTTGCGGGGCAGAAAACAGCAATAGATCTTAAAAATATTTATGTAAGAAACGTCAGAATTATAGGCAGTACTCTTCGTTCAAGAACACCTAAAATGAAAGCGCAGATTCTGGCGGAAATTGTTGAAAAAGTATTTCCTAAAATTGAAGCCGGTGAAATTAAACCTACAATTCATGCTGTGCTTCCTATAACGGAAGCAGAAAAAGCTCATGACATTCTTTATAAAGGGCAGAATGTCGGAAAAGTTGTTTTAAAAGTAAAATAAAAACACCAAAAAACGTACTCATCTGAGTATGTTTTTTTTATGCAAAAAAAGTGGAGAGTGAAAACTCACTCTCCGAAACAAAATAAAGAGAAAAAATGGGAAAATTAAAACTATATGTAAACGGGAAAATCCCGGTTACACCAAAGTACCGTCTTTAAATGTGTTTATGACATTTAAAGTATCGTCGCAGACTACAAGGTCTGCAACCTTTCCTGCAGAAATACTTCCACAGGTTTTATCAATACCCACTGTTTTAGCGGGTGTTATAGAAGCCATTTTGATAGCTTCATCTTTTGGAATACCGAACTCTATTGCACATCTTACCATTTGCATAAGATTTTTTGTGCTTCCGGCAATAGCGCCGTCAAGAGTTCGTGCAACAGAATCTTTAACAATAACTTCCATACTGCCGCCGCCAAGAGCGTAGTTCCCGTCTTCAAGACCTGTAGCGGCCATAGAATCGGAAATAAGCACCATTCTGTCACTGCCGAGTGTTTTATAAAGCATAAGAACAACAAGGGGATGCAGATGTATTCCGTCGGAAATAACCTCGCATGTAACACTGTCTTCTGCAAGTGCTGCTCCAACAAGAGAAGGTTCTCTGTGAAGAAGTCCGTTCATTGCATTGAATGTATGCGTAAGATTGGTAACACCGGCTTTAAACGAAGCTTTTGCAGTTTCGGCATCTGCCGCGCTGTGACCTGCGGAAATAACAACTCTGCCGTCAGCTTTAAGGTTTTTTATAAACTCCATATTGCCATCTATTTCAGGTGCAACAGTAGTAATTTTGATTTTACCGCCCGAAATATCAATATACTTTTTCATTTCGGAGGTGTCCCCTGGACGAATTGTTTTTTCGTTATGTGCACCGCGTTTGTTTACGTTGATATACGGACCTTCAAGGTTGATGCCGACAACGTTATCATTTTTGGCTAAGCGCTCAAGTGTTGCACATACATTTTCATCAGATTCGCTTACGGTAGTGGGGAAGAATGTTGTTACCCCATAAGATAACAAATATTTCTGCCACTTATCAAAATCAAAGTCGCTGTCCATTGTATCTGTGCCTACAGCACCGTGAGTATGGATATCAACAAGTCCCGGAATAATATACTTTCCGGTCAAATCCATAACGTTACTGTCGGTAAGATTTTCTCCAACGGCAGCTATTTTACCGTTTTCAATTTTAATATCGGTTTTTTCAAACTTACAGTTTTCAGTAAAAACTAAAGCGTTTTTTAAAAGCATTTATATCACCTTTTACTGTTTAGCCGCTAATTCTTTATAATAATCAACAGTTTCTTTAAGACCTTCATCAAGGCTGTATTTAAACTTGAAACCAAGAAGTTCAATGCCTTTTGTGTTATCAAGATAACTGTGGTCGATATCACCAACACGTGCAGGACCGTAAAGGACTTCAATATCAAAGTTTCCTGCTTTTTTCATAGAATCACTGATATCGTTAACAGTTGTAGGAATGTTTGTTGAAACGTTGATGATTTCGTTATCACCTTTGTCAATCGCCGCAAGGTTAGCACCTGCAATATCTTTAACATAAACAAAGTCACGTGTTTGTTTTCCGTCACCAAAAATTGTGGGGGACTCGCCGGCAATGAATTTATTTGTAAATATTGAAACAACGCCGCCTTCGCCCTTCGGATCCTGACGCGGACCATATACGTTAGCATAGCGGAGTACAGTGTATTTGAAACCGTGAATGTCGGCATATGTTTTTATGTAATGCTCCGGAGTGTGTTTTGAAATACCGTAGAAAGACATCGGTGCAACAACGTGCTTTTCGTCAACCGGCAGATACTGCGGATTGCCGTAAACAGCAGCAGATGAAGCATATATAATCTTTTTAACGTTGTATTTTGCAACCATTTCAAGAACACAAATTGTTCCAAGAACGTTGGTTTTTGCATCAAAGAAAGTATCTTTGATTGATTTCTGAATATCAATCTGAGCAGCTTCGTGATAAACTACTTCCGGCTGAAAATCTTTAAAAACATCTTCAAGCTCGGGGGAAAGAATATCAACTTCATAAAGCTTTGCTTTTTTATTGAGGTTGTTTAAGTTTCCGGTGGAAAGATTGTCCGCAACGGCAACCTCGTGGCCGGCATTTATAAGAAAATCTGTAATGTGCGAACCGATAAATCCGCAACCGCCTGTTACTAAAACTTTCATGTTTTCACTGCCTTTCGTATTATAAACCAAGGAACGCTATCATTTCATCGGATGTTTTCTTTGCGATTTCCATTGATGGCATTTCACAGAATATACGGATAAGAGGTTCTGTACCTGAGAAACGTGCAATAATCCATCCGCCGTTTTTGAAATAAATCTTAAGTCCGTCCATATAGCTTACTTTTTCAATTTCTTCTTCAAAAGTCGGCACCTGCTTATCTTCAAACAGAAGTTTCATAAGCTCGGCTTTCTTTTCGTTTGAGAATTTAAAATCAGCTTCGGACATAACCATGTAGCCGTATTTTTCATAAATATCTTTAAGAATTGTAGAAAGACTCTTGTGTGTTACACACATCATTTCAACGAGGAGTGCAGCAGCAAAAATACCGTCTTTACCCTTGATATGACCTTTGATTGTAAGACCACCACTGGATTCACCACCGAGAATAGAATCAGTTTCTTCCATCTTTGAACTGATGTATTTAAAACCAACGGGAACTTCGTGGCATTTCTGACCGTAATCTTCAGCAATCTTATCAAGAACGTGTGTTGTTGCAAGGTTTCTAACAACATCGCCTCTCCAGCCTTTGAATTTTGTAAGATAATAGTAGAGGAGAAGCATAATTTCGTTCGGATGAATAAATCTGCCGAACTCATCTATAATACCGATTCTGTCGGCATCACCGTCTGTTGCAATACCGATATCGTATTTTTCTTCTTTAACAAGGTCGGAAAGTCTTGTAAGTGTAGCTGCTGACAGAGAGGGAAGACGTCCACCGAAGAGTGTATCATGACGGTCGTTGATGATATCAACCTCGCAACGTGCAGTAAGAAGAATTGTCTGCAGGGATGTTTTTGAAACACCAAACATCGGGTCAAGAAGAACT
>JAFVVU010000002.1 GCA_017502065.1 Clostridia bacterium
TAGGTGAACCAATTGCAGAAACTTTAATACCGTTTTCATCAAGCTGTTTTTTGATGGGTTTGATGCTTTCCTTGTCGTAATCGCCAACGCTTATTCCGTTAATTCCACGCATTTCAATATGTGTAAGACCATATTTTTTTGCGCCTTCCATCTGGATGCCGAAATCTTTATTGATTTCATCTGTAAAACCTGTAATTGTAAATGCCATAATAACACTCCTTTTGCATAATAATTGCATTTTACCTTATTATATAGTAAAAAAAGCTTTTTGTAAATAGTGTATCTTGCGGTCGATATTGCAAATCTTGCCATTTGCGGTGTAATAAAATAAAAAAATAAAAAATAAACTTTAATATAGTATAAAAAGAAGGAGGTATAAAAATGGAAACAAGAAGGTCAAGAGCAGTGAAAAAGGAAGCAAAACCGCAAAAAGGGGAAGTGAAAATATTTATACAACTGCTGGTGTGTGTAGCTCTTATATGCGGATTTATGATTTTTAAAGACAGTCCGCTCCCGAACGGGAAAACTCCGGCTGAATATGTTTCGCATTTTTTGAATACAACAGTAAATATGGAGGAAATTGTAAAAAAACTTAATCCAGATGGAGAAACAGAGGACTCTGTTGCGGTGTCGGGAAGTGCTGAAGAATAAATGAAAAGCACGTTTCGGATTTATAAAAATATATTTGCGGATTTTTCGCTTCTTATAACAGCGGCAGTATGTATTGTGAGCGGAAATGAAAATATGTACATAATAGCATTTTCTGCAATAATTCATGAGCTGGCGCATTATGCCGCTGCATGCCTTTGCGGATTCAAACCGGAAAACTTTGTAATTAAAGGGTTTGGAATAGAGCTTGTCGGCGGAAAATATTTTTCGCCCGGTGTGCTTGCAATTGTTGCCGCCTGCGGACCTGCGGCAAATCTTATTCTTGCATGTATTGCTTTAAAACTGGATATTTTCAGCTTTTTTGTGGTAAATATATCCGTTGCAGTTATAAATCTTATTCCGGCTCTTCCGCTTGACGGCGGACACATTTTATATGCATCGGTTTGCAATCTGATAAACAGAAAAACGGCAAAAAAGGTAACACGAATATCAGGGAAGATAAGCGGTGTTCTGATTACGATTCTTGGTGTTATGGTTCTTTGTGTAAGTAAAATGAATTTCAGCCTTTTGTATATAGGGTTGTTTGTATTCTTTTCAAATTCATCAAGCTGTTGCAATCCGGTTATTGAAACAATGTGCGCAAAAGAACGTGATATTGAAAAATGTCCTGCTTATGCAATAAAAGATTCAATGCGAGCTCTTGATGCAGCAAATGCCATGCCACATAATGCGCTTGGTGTTGTTAAGGACGAAACAGGAGAGTGTTATGGGGTTGTTTCACCCTGCTATCTTTATAATAAGCTTGCTGAAACGGGTTCTGCATCAACGGTAAAATCAATAATGAAACAAAAATAAGCGGTGAGCCTGCACCGCTTATTTTAAAATTCAATAAGGTCATTTAAATTTTCATCAAGAAGAGCCGTTCTTTCGGTTTTATATTCATCAATTCGGAAGTCGGTATACTTTTCAAGTGCTTCAATAAGAAGCTCAGGCTTAAGGTTTGTTTCGCCACAGCGTACAGTTGCAAAAAGTGTCTGTCCGTCGGCAAAAACAGAACGGATAAACGGCTTTATATCCGTATCCTTAACGCCGCTTTTTGTTTTTTTCGGCATTATTATTTCCGGCATATCAAGGAGCTTTACCGGGTCGGTAATTTCACCTGAAACTGTAATTTTATACTGCGCAAACGTAAGCGACGTAAAGGGAGACTTCGCAAATTCTTTTTTTGCGGCAAGAACCTTAAAACCGCTTGGGAGATGTTCATTAAGTGTTATTGCAAGGTCTTTCGGTGAAATCTCTTCGTCAACACCAATAAGAGCAAGCTCGCAGCTGCTTGAAATTCCTATACCGATAGGATTTGCAAAGGTCATTATCGGATGTGGATTGAACCCCTGCGACATACTCATTGTAATTCCTGCACGGCGCATTGTTCTGCCGAACATCCGGACAGTGTCGAGATGAGAAACATACTTTACTTTTTCGTCTTTAAAAAACTTTATGATATATTTACCCATTCTGTTTCACCCCGCATTTCCCCATAAGACCGCAGCCTGCGCATTTTTCACGGCAGTTTGGAGTTGTTTTTTCATCATATGCCTTTTTACATTCATTTATAAAGAACTGTTTTGTAACGCCGCAGTCAATAATATCCCACGGAAGAACCTCGTCAAAATCACGCTTTCGAGCATAGAATGCAGAGTCAATACCTGCCTGCTCAAACGCCTGCATCCATACATCATAATCGAAAAATTCATCCCATCCGTCAAACTTGCAACCAAGCTTGTGTGCATTTAAAAGCACCTGAGAAAGTCTGCGGTCGCCACGTGAAAATACACCTTCAAGGACGCTCACATAGGACTCGTGGTAGTTGTAGTTTATCATACGTGTTTTTATGTTATCTTTAATATGCATCTGCTTTTCGCGAAGCTCGGGAATAGTGTTCTGTCGTTCCCACTGGAACGGCGTAAACGGTTTTGGCACAAAGGACGAAACGCTTGTCGTAATACGACCTCTGCCGATTCCTTTACCGCCTTTTTTGATTTCATAATATTTATCTGCAACGCTTTCCGAAAGCTTTGCAATACCAATAACATCGTCAATTGTTTCCGTGGGAAGACCAATCATAAAATAAAGCTTAACGCTTGTCCATCCGCCCTCAAATGCAATGGACACACTTCTCATTAAATCTTCTTCGGTAACGTTTTTGTTTATAACGTCGCGCATACGCTGAGACCCTGCTTCAGGCGCAAATGTAAGAGAGCTTTTTCTTACGCTCTGAATTTTCTGCATAAGGCCTGCAGAAAAATTATCCACACGAAGAGAGGGGAGTGCCATATTAATCTTCTTTTCTGTCGTTATTTCAAGAAGTCTGTTTGTCAGGTTTTCAAGGTCGGTATAATCACTTGTGCTGAGCGATGTAAGCGAAATTTCTTCATATCCCGTAGAATCAATCAGCTTGCATGCAAGGTCACAAAGTCTGTCGGTACTACGTTCTCTTACGGGACGGTAAATAAATCCTGCCTGACAGAATCTGCAACCGCGGATACATCCGCGGAACAGCTCAAGCATAATTCGGTCGTGTACAATTTCTGTAAACGGCACAACCATTTCTTCGGGATAATCCACGCTGTCCATGTTTTCAATAATACGCTTTTTAACCGTTTTCGGTACAAAATCGTATTTTGGAGTATATTCTTTTATAGTACCGTCATCGTTATATGATACATTATAAAACGACGGAACATAAATTCCTTCAATAGCGGAAATCTGTTTTAAAAATTCAAAACGGGAAAGTCTGTCGTCTTTCCATTTGCTGTATACGTCAAGAACCTCGTTCCATATTTCTTCGCCCTCGCCAATAAGAAAGAAATCGCAGAAATCCGCAAGCGGCTCAGGGTTGTATGCACAAGGACCGCCCATGCAGACAAATGTATCTTCTTCACCTCTGTCGGCAGATAAAAGGGGAATACCTGCAAGGTCAAGCATACTGAGTATGTTGGTGTAGCTCATTTCATATTGCAGGGTAAATCCGACAAAATCAAAATCTTTTATCGGGTCTTTGCTTTCAAGACCGTAAAGAGGTAACTCCGCCTTTTTCATTTCATCCTGCATATCAACCCAGGGGGCAAATACACGCTCAACCCATGTATCAGAACGCTTATTAAGACCGTGATATAAAATCTTCATTCCAAGATGGCTCATTCCCACCTCGTACACATCAGGGAAACAAAACGCAAAACGGATTTTGGTGTTTTTATCTTTTATTATACTGTTAAGCTCGCCACCGGTATATCTTGCGGCTTTTTGTACTTTGTTGAGAATATTCATAGTTTTCGCTCCAAAAAATATAATATAAATATTATATAACAAGAATAAACAAAAAACAAGATAAAAATTATAGGGAGAAAAGGTTGACAAATGAATTTTTTTATGTTATAATTCATTATTAGCCGCATGGGGCAGGTTATAAATCCCATTTGGGTACCTGGTTGTCCGGCGAGTATGGAGGATGGAGGTGCTACTATGTACGCAGTTGTTGAAACAGGCGGCAAACAGTACAAGGTTGAAAAAGGCGACGTTATTTTCGTTGAAAAAACAGGCGCAGCAGAAGGCGAAAAAATCAATCTTGACGTTGTTGCTATTATCGATGGTGAAAATTCAAAAATTGGTGCTCCGTTAGTTGAAGGCGCTACTGTAACAGCAGAAGTTCTTGCTAACACAAAAGGCAAAAAAATCAGAATTTTCAAGTACAAATCAAAAAAAGGCTATCACAAACGCCAGGGCCACAGACAGCCGCTTGATAAGATTTCTATCAGCGAAATCAATGCTTAATGTATGACTAAGTTAAAGTTTATACAGGACAAAAGTGGCAATTTTGTTGCATTTCGTATGCAGGGGCATGCAGGATATGCAGCAGAAGGAAACGACATTGTGTGTGCAGCATTGTCTGCATGCGTACAGCTTTTTGAACAAAGTGTGGTTGAACTTTTAGGTGAGGAAAAAGGCTCGTTTACAGCCAATGAAAAAACAACCGAAATTTCTTTTTCATTACCCGATGTGGATGATGAAAAGAAAAAAGTGTTTTATCTTCTTATTTCTTCATTTTATAAGTATGTTACCAGACTTCAAAAGCAATATAAGAAAAACATATATTGTGAAACGGAGGTTAAACCATGTTAAGACTGGATTTGCAATTCTTTGCACATAAAAAAGGTGTGGGAAGCACAAAGAACGGCCGTGACAGTGAGTCCAAAAGACTTGGACCGAAACGTGCTGACGGACAGAGTGTTCTCGCAGGTAATATCCTCGTTAAACAGAGAGGAACAAAAATTCATCCGGGTGCTAACGTAGGCAAAGGAAGCGACGATACACTCTTCGCTCTTATCGACGGCACAGTTAAATTTGAAAGATGGGGACGCGACAAGAAAAAGGTTAGCGTGTATCCGATCGCTCAGTAATTTAAAAATGATAAACCGCAAGGAAACTCCTTGCGGTTTTTGTTTTTCAGTTGCACTATGTGCGGCTTTCTTTTTTTGCTTTTTTATATGCGGAGGGGGAAACACCGTAATATTTTTTGAAGGTTTTTGCAAAATAAGCCGGACTTTCAAATCCACTGCCATAGCAGGCATCGTGAATGGCAGAATCTTTTCTGGACAGAATTTGCGCTGCCTTTTCGCACCTGCAAAGATTAATGTATGAAAATACCGTATGAGATGTTACACGTTTAAATTCGTGACAAAGGTGATATTTATTTACACCTGTTTCCTTTGCAAGCATATCAAGTGTAAGTTGTTCGGTGAAATGAGCATTGATATAACCTATTGCAATTTTTGAAATTTCAACACAGGATGCTCCGGCTTCGGAATACAAAGTGCCGGATGCGGAATAATTCTTGCAAAGGTATACCAGCAAATTAAGAATACTGCTTCGTATCGTTGCGGTTTTATACAATCCGTCATTGTCAAAGCTTTCTGTAACTTTGGAAAAAAGCTTCCGTGCAGTATCATCATTAACAGAACTTGTAAATATCGTGTTTTTAATATCAATATCATTTTCTTCAAAAAAAGTTTCGTCAATAATAAGACAGTCATATTTTACAGCAGTATCTGTTGAAATAGTGTGCTGATAGTTGGAATTTATTATAAAAATATCACCAACAGTTAAATTATAATTTATCATATTACAAAGCACGCTGCCGTTTCCGCTTTTGCAAAACAGAATTTCCACTGCAGGATGCCAGGTGGAAAGAGTAATACCGGGATGAGACCTTCCAATATTTTTGTGTAAATAAAAAGGAAGACGTTTGTTTTTATGTGTATGCACTTCAAAACTTGTGTTATTCATAAAAAGACTCCTTCCGCAATATAGTTATACTTTTGCGCAATATATAATGTTGACTTGAATTTGTGGTTATTATACAATAATCTTAAAGAGAAGTCAATATAAACCGAAGAAAGAGTGATGAAAATGAGTAAATTCCAAATAGGTGCAATGGTTGAATCTTTCAGAACGGATTTAAAATCGGCAATTGACAAATCCGCAATATTGGGAATAAACGGATTGCAGATGCATGCAACCAAAGGCGAAAAGCTTCCTGAGAATATGACAAAAGAAAAAAGGCGTGAACTTCTTGATTACGTAAAATCAAAAGGAATGTGCTTTTCGGCAATCTGCGGAGATTTCGGTAAAGGGTTTGCTAATCCTGAACTGAATGACGAGCTTATTGAAAAATCAAAACGTGTTATGGAAATGGCAAAAGACCTTGAAACCAATATTGTAACAACACATATCGGGGTTGTACCACGGGATAAAAACCACGAAAAATATAAAATTCTGCAGGAAGCATGTTATGAACTGAGCAGGTTTGCAGACAGTATTGGTTCTCATTTTGCAATAGAAACAGGTACAGAAGATTCTGAAACCTTAAAAGAATTTCTGGACAACCTCGGTTCAAAGGGCGTAAGTGTAAATCTTGATCCGGCAAATCTTGTGATGGTGCGCGGCGTTGATCCTGTCAAAGCGGTGTATGACCTTAAAGACTACATTGTTCATACCCATGCAAAAGACGGAATTATGCTGGTTTCAAGAAATCTTGAGGATGAATATAAACCGGGCTTCGTTCGTGAACCGGACAGCAAATTTTTCAAAGAAGTACCGCTTGGTACGGGAAAAGTTGATTTTCCGGCATACCTGAGGGCACTTGAAGATATAGGATATAAAGGATTTTTAACAATTGAACGAGAAGTTGGAGAAAATCCGTCGGCAGATATTGAACTTGCGGCGCGATTTTTAAGAACAAAAATGGAGGAAATGTAAAATGGCAACACTTAAAATAGGTATTATCGGATGTGGAGGAATTTCACGTCAGCATATTGAAGCATATAACAAAAATCCCGATGTGGAAGTTTATGCACTTTGTGATATAAACGAAGACCGTGTAAAATCAATGGGCGAAAAATACGGCATTGACAGACTTTATACAAGTGCGGAAGAAATGCTTAAACTCCCGGAAATTGATGCAGTAAGCGTATGTACATGGAACAGCGCACATGCACCTTGTACAATAGCGGCGCTTAATGCGGGAAAACATGTTCTCTGCGAAAAACCAATGGCAATGAATGCTGCTGAAGCACAGACAATGATAGATGCCGCTGAGAAAAACGGAAAGCTTCTTATGATAGGCTTTGCACGTCGCTACGGAAGTGACACAATGATTCTTGAA
>JAFVVU010000036.1 GCA_017502065.1 Clostridia bacterium
AGGATGGTAACCCGGTAACTGTTCCTACACAGGACATGGTTCTCGGAAGCTTCTACCTTACAGTTGCAAAAGGTGAAACAGAGCTTACTATTGCTCAGGCTCCTAAAGTTACAGACTGCGAACTTGAATTTGCAAGCCCTGAAGAAGCTATTGAAGCATACAATAACGATAAAATCGGTATTTCCGAAGTTATCAAAGTTAAAAACGGCAGAAAAAGCGAAATCACAAACATCATTCGTCTTACAATGAAAGAATTTGCTACTGCCGATGAAGCAATCCTCGCTTTTGATAACGGCGAAATCACAGAATATCAGCCGGTTAAACTCCCCTACACCGAAACAATCAAAGGTGTTAAAGAAGACGATATGCTCATCACAACATATAAGCATATCACAATGAAAACATTCTCTTCCAAAAACGAGGCTCTTCTTGCTTACGACGCAAAAACTGTTACTCTTCACGAACCAATTCGTGTAAGAGTATACAAAGAAATTGACGGCGTAATGCAGCACAAAACAATTGATGCTACAGTTGGTAGACTCATCTTCAACGAAAGCATTCCTCAGGACCTCGGTTTCGTGGACAGAAGCAATCCTGATAAGTTGTTTGACCTTGAAATTACAGAAAAAACAACTAAAAAGGTTCTTGAAAAAATCATTACAAAGTGTATCCGTACACACGGCATAACAAAATCCGCCGAAGTTCTTGATAAAATCAAGGCTCAGGGCTTCAAATACTCCACAAGAGGCGCAATTACCGTTGGTGTATCCGACATGGAAATCCCGCCGGCTAAACCGCGTTATATCAAGGAAGCAGAAGATACAATTGATAAGATTACTCTTAAATACAAACGCGGATTTATGTCCAACGAAGAAAGATATGAGCTTGTAATCAACACATGGAAAGAAACAATCGACCATATTACAAAAGCTCTTATGAACAACATGGGCGAATTCAATCCGATCAGCATGATGGCTACATCAGGTGCCCGTGGTAACGTGGGTCAGATCCGTCAGCTTGCCGGTATCCGTGGTCTTATGGCGGATACAACAGGTAAATCAATCGAAATCCCGATTAAAGCTTCTTTCCGTGAAGGTCTTGACGTTATCGAATTCTTCATTTCCTCTCACGGTGCGAGAAAAGGTCTTGCCGATACAGCGCTTCGTACAGCCGACTCCGGTTACCTTACACGTCGTCTTGTTGACGTCAGCCAGGAAGTTATCATCCGTGAAGATGATTGCGGAACCGAACACGGTCTTCTCCTTCGCGCTATCGAAAACGAAAAACGCAAAGGCGCATCAGGCGATACAGACAGATATGTTATCGAACCGCTTCGTGACCGTATCAAAGGACGTGTTCCTCTTGATGATGTTATCAACCCGACAACAGGCGAAGTAATGGTTAAAAAAGGCGACCTTATCAGCGAGGGCATGGCTGCTGAAATTGAAAAAGCAGGTATCAAAGAACTTGTTGTTCGTTCAGTAATCACATGTAAAGCAAAAGTTGGTGTATGTTCAAAATGTTACGGTGCAAACCTTGCATCCAACAACGACTTTGTTAATATCGGTGAAGCAGTTGGTATTATCGCTGCTCAGTCCATCGGTGAACCGGGTACACAGCTTACAATGCGTACGTTCCACAGTGGTGGTATCGCCGGCGATGACATCACACAGGGTCTCCCCCGTGTTGAAGAGCTCTTCGAAGCAAGAAAACCGAAGGGACTTGCAGTTATTGCTGAAGAACCGGGTATCGTTCAGATTAACGACACCAAAAAAGGTCGTGTAATTTCAATTACAAATCCGGAAACAGGACTTGTTAAGGATTACAACATTGCTTACGGTGCAACAGTTAAAGTTGCTGATGACGAAACTGTAGTTGCAGGTCAGGAACTTACAGAAGGTTCCATCAACCCGTCCGACCTTCTCAGAATCAAAGGTTCAAGTGCTGTTCAGCAGTATCTTGTTCAGGAAGTTCAGAAGGTTTACAAACTGCAGGGTGTTGAAATCAGCGATAAGCATATTGAAGTTATCATCCGTCAGATGATGAGAAAAGTTAAGATTGCAGAAAGCGGAGATTCCAAGTTCCTCCAGGGACAGCTTGTTGACCGCCGCGAACTTGAAAGCGTTTGCGAAGAGCTTACTGCAGAAGGAAAGAAGCTTCCTGAAATTGAAGATGTTCTTCTCGGTATCACAAAAGCTTCTCTTGCTACAGAATCGTTCCTGTCAGCTGCTTCCTTCCAGGAAACAACAAGAGTTCTTACCGACGCTGCAATCAAAGGTAAAACTGACCCGCTCGTTGGTCTTAAAGAAAATGTTATTATCGGTAAACTTATCCCCGCAGGTACAGGCGTACCGATATATAATAAAATTGATGTTGACACTGCTACAAGCGAAGTTATCAAGCCGTAAAAATAAGTGTTGACAAATAGAAAAAAATGTTATAAAATATTTTAGGTATGGCTTATGGGAGCATAGGCCATACCATTACCCATTGTTTTGCTTAATTAGTTTTTATATATACTGATTAAAAATCATAAACAGGAGGTGACAGTATTGCCAACATTTAACCAATTGGTTCGTAAGGGAAGAGACGTTGTTAAAGCGAAATCTACAGCTCCTGCTCTTCAGAAGGGTATGAACACTCTTAAGAAGAAAGCAACTGACCTCAGTTCGCCGCAGAAACGTGGAGTTTGTACTTCCGTTAAAACAATGACACCTAAAAAACCTAACTCAGCTCTCCGTAAGATTGCCAGAGTAAGACTTACAAACGGTATCGAAGTAACAGCTTATGTACCGGGTATCGGTCACAATCTTCAGGAGCATAGCGTGGTTCTTATCCGTGGTGGAAGAATCAAGGACCTTCCTGGTGTAAGATATCATATTATCCGTGGTACTCTTGATACTCAGGGCGTTCAGAACAGAATGCAGTCCAGATCCAAATACGGTGCTAAGAAACCGAAAGCAGGAAAATAATATTTTCCAAAAACGTGTGAAATAATAATTTCGCACCTTAAAAAAGCTTGAAAAAGCAAACTAATTTCATAGTGAGGCTGCGAAATTTTGTATATAAATTTTGAAGCGACACTACACGGGCGGATTTTTCGTCCGCCAGAGTACCTATGAAATCATAATTTATGAAGGAGGGAAGTACAGTGCCAAGAAGATCATGTGCTGCTAAAAGAGATGTTTTAGCTGATCCGATGTATAACAGCAAATTGGTAACAAAGCTTATCAATAATGTTATGTATGACGGTAAAAAAGGTGTATCACAGAAAATTGTTTATGATGCATTTGAAATAATCCGTGAGAAAACAGGCAAAGATCCGTTGGAGGTGTTCCAGCAGGCTCTTGAAAATATTATGCCTGTACTCGAAGTTAAAGCAAGAAGAGTCGGTGGTTCAACATATCAGGTACCTATCGAAGTAAGACCTGACAGAAGACAGACACTCGGACTCAGATGGCTTACACTTTATTCACGTGCTCGTAGCGAAAAAACTATGCGCGAAAGATTAGCCGGTGAAATCCTTGATGCTCTTAACGGACAGGGCGCAGCGGTTAAAAAACGTGAAGACACACACAAAATGGCAGAAGCTAACAAAGCTTTCGCTCATTTCCGTTGGTAATAAGTTTTTACCAACCCAAAATTTTACTAATAGGGAGGATTTCCGATGCCTAGAGAATATTCTCTTGACGTTACACGTAATATCGGAATCATGGCTCATATTGACGCCGGTAAAACAACAACTACCGAGCGTATCCTGTTCTATACAGGACGTATCCACAAAATCGGTGAAACACACGAAGGTGCTTCACAGATGGACTGGATGGAACAGGAAGCAGAAAGAGGTATCACAATTACTTCTGCTGCTACTACTGCCCACTGGAACAACCACAGAATCAACATCATCGATACACCGGGACACGTTGACTTCACAGTTGAAGTTGAACGTTCACTCCGTGTACTTGACGGTTCTGTAACTGTTTTCTGTGCTAAGGGCGGCGTTGAGCCTCAGTCCGAAACAGTTTGGCGTCAGGCTGACAAATACGGTGTACCGCGTATGGCGTACATCAATAAAATGGATATACTCGGTGCAGATTTCTATAATGTTGTCGACATGATGAAAGACAGACTTAAAACAAATGCTGTACCAATTCAGTTGCCTATCGGTTCCGAAGATACATTCAAAGGAATCGTCGACCTCGTTGAAATGAAAGCCTATGTTTACTATGACGACATCGGTAAAGACATTCGCGAAGAAGAAATCCCTGCAGATATGCTGGACAAGGCAACAGCTTATCATAAGGAAATGGTTGAAGCAATTGCTGAAGTTGATGAAGACCTTATGATGAAATACCTCGAAGAGGAAGAAATTACAATACCTGAAATAAAAGCAGCTATCAGAAAAGCAACAATTACACTTGCAATTGTTCCTGTTGTTTGCGGTACTTCTTACCGTAACAAGGGTGTTCAGAAGCTCCTTGACGCAATAGTTGACTACATGCCGTCTCCGCTTGACATCCCTGCTATTAAAGGTATTCTTCCGGGCGACGACAGCGGTGAAGAATATGAAAGAAAAGCAAGCGACGAAGAACCTTTCGCAGCTCTTGCATTTAAAATCATGACTGACCCGTTCGTTGGTAAACTCTGCTTCTTCAGAGTTTATTCCGGAACACTTGAAGCCGGTTCTTACGTTCTTAACTCCACAAAGAACAACAAAGAAAGAATCGGACGTATTCTCCAGATGCACGCTAATGACCGTCAGGAAATCAAAATGGTTTACTCCGGTGATATCGCAGCTGCAGTTGGTCTTAAGAATACAACAACGGGTGACACACTTTGTGATGAAAACCACCCGATCATTCTTGAATCAATGGAATTCCCTGATCCGGTTATTCGTGTTGCTATTGAACCGAAAACAAAAGCAGGTCAGGAAAAAATGGGTATTGCTCTTGCAAAACTCGCTGAAGAAGACCCGACATTCAAGACATATACTGATGAAGAAACAGGCCAGACAATTATTGCCGGTATGGGTGAGCTTCACCTTGAAATCATTGTAGACAGACTTCTTCGTGAATTCAAAGTTGAAGCCGATGTAGGTAGTCCTCAGGTATCCTACAGAGAAACAATCCGTAAATCTGTTGATATTGAAAACAAATATTCAAGACAGTCCGGTGGTAAAGGTCAGTACGGTCACGTTAAAATCAAGGTTGAACCGCTTGAAGCAGGTAAAGGCTACGAATTTGTTAACAACATCGTTGGTGGTGTTATTCCGAAAGAATACATCCCGGCTGTTGACCAGGGTATCCAGGGTGCAATGCTCTCCGGTGTACTTGCAGGTTACAACGTTGTTGACGTAAGAGTAACACTTTACGATGGTTCTTACCATGAAGTTGACTCATCTGAAATGGCATTTAAGATTGCAGGTTCTATGGCATTCAAAGAAGCTTGCCGTAAAGCAGACCCTGTTCTTAAAGAACCTATCATGAAAGTTACAGTTATCGTACCTGAAGAATACATGGGCGACGTTATGGGTGACCTTAACTCAAGACGTGGACAGATTCAGGGTATGGAAGCAAGAAACGGTGCACAGCAGATTGTTGCATTCGTTCCGCTTTCTGAAATGTTCGGTTATGCAACTGATATGCGTTCCAACACACAGGGACGTGGTCAGTACACAATGGAACCAAGCCACTATGCTGAAGTTCCGAAGAGCATTCAGGAACAGATTATCAGCAAAAAAGCTGAACAATAATAAGAACCCCACCCGAAAACGCAATCAAAGATTGCGGTCGGGTCCCGGGAACCTTGTTGTTTTTCACAATTATACTTGCATTTTTAATGCAATTATGATACAATAATAAAAAATAAAAGAATTTGCGCTTTAAGCGCACTCTATTAAGAGAGGAGATTTTAAAAATGGCAAAGGCTAAGTTTGAAAGAACCAAACCCCACGTAAATATCGGAACCATCGGTCACGTTGACCATGGTAAAACATCTCTTACAGCAGCTATCACAAAAGTTCTCGGTATGGACGGTAAAGCTGAATTCACAGCTTACGACATGATCGACAAAGCTCCTGAAGAAAGAGAAAGAGGTATCACTATCTCTACTGCTCACGTTGAGTATGAAACAGACAAAAGACACTACGCACACGTTGACTGCCCGGGACATGCTGACTATGTTAAAAACATGATCACAGGTGCTGCTCAGATGGACGGTGCTATCCTCGTTGTATCTGCAGCTGACGGTCCGATGCCGCAGACACGTGAACACATTCTTCTTGCTCGTCAGGTTGGTGTTCCGTACATCGTTGTATTCCTTAACAAAGTTGACCAGGTTGATGACGAAGAACTTCTTGAACTCGTTGAAATGGAAGTTCGTGACCTCCTTAACGAATATGAATTCCCGGGAGATGACACACCGATCATCAAAGGTTCCGCTCTTGCTATTCTTGAATGCGCATCTACAGACAGAAACGACCCGACATATGCTCCGGTTCTCGAACTCATGGACGCTGTAGACAGCTACATTCCGGATCCTGACCGTGCAACAGACAAACCGTTCCTTATGCCTGTCGAAGACGTATTCTCTATCACAGGTCGTGGTACAGTTGCTACAGGTAGAGTTGAAAGAGGCGAACTTAAAGTTCAGGACGAAGTTGAACTCGTTGGTCTTACAGATGAAAGCAGAAAACTCGTTGTTACAGGTATTGAAATGTTCAGAAAACTTCTTGACACAGCTCAGGCTGGTGACAACATCGGTGCTCTTCTCCGTGGTATAGACAAGAAAGAAATCGAAAGAGGACAGGTTCTTGCTCAGCCGGGTTCAATTAACCCGCACACAAAATTCAAAGGTCAGGTTTATATCCTTAAGAAAGAAGAAGGCGGACGTCATACTCCTTTCTTCAACAACTACAGACCTCAGTTCTATTTCAGAACAACTGACGTTACAGGCGTTATCTCTCTTCCGGAAGGAACAGAAATGTGTATGCCTGGCGATAACGTAACAATCGGCGTTGAACTTATCACACCTATCGCTATCGAAGACGGTCTCCGTTTCGCTATCCGTGAAGGTGGACGTACAGTAGGTTCCGGTATCGTTACTGAAATCAACGAATAATTTAAATATTCGGATAATTTAAGTCTATCTTAAATATTAAAATCCCGCAGGATTTCCTGCGGGATTTTTTATGCGTAAGTCTCCCCTGAAGGCTCCCTTGTGTAAAGGGAGCTGTCACGTAGTGACTGAGGGATTGTAGGAAACTTAATTTTCCGTTCCGAAATAACGGAATGCATATTATATCCGCAGCGCCATCCCCTCTTCAAAAAGCAATATTGTGTTACAAAAGAGCAATATCTTTTTCTTTACATTGCAGATTCCTTGGTGTATAATAAGGGCACAAAATACTTCACTGAGGTGATATTTATGGAAATACGTGTAGGTAAAACGAATGAATTTAAAACCATTCAGGATGCCGTAATCCGACTGAGAAATGAAAAAGAGAAAAAAATTATCGTGGAAAACGGTACATATTTTGAAACCAATCTTTCTCTTACCAAAGAAGACAGCGGTCTTGAAATTGCTGGTGAAAACGGCAGAAAACCTGTTCTTGTAGGCGGCTGCAAAGTAAGCGGATTTGAAATTGATGAAAAAACCGGCTGGTTTTTCAAAAAACTGAACGGCACCTTTAATTTCCGTTTTCTTATGACCGACACCGGAAAATATCTTCAGAAAGCACGCTATCCCGAAGACGGATTTTTACAGCATCTTTCCGTTTTTGATAACGCCCAGTGGAAAGGCTCATGCTTTGGCGGATGGGGTCGTCCCCTTGAAGAGCACGAGCTTAACCGTATGATTTACAAACCCGAAGATATTCCCGAAGATTTTGAATATGAAAATGCGTATGTTCAGGTTTTCCATGTGTGGAATGAATCCTGCGTTGAAATAAAAGAGCACGACAAAGCAAATAATACATTTATTTTCGACCCGCCCTGCGGACATCCGCCGGGAGCGTGGAAAAAAACAAATTATGTAATTTATAATACCAAAGAAGGTATGACAAAACCCGGTAGCTGGTATTTTGATAAAAAAAGCTCTACCCTGTTTTACAAACCGCTTGAAACAGACTCTGTTGACACCTTCTGCGTTATTGTTCCGACAGGAAACTCTGTTATCAACCTTGATGGATGCGAAGATGTAACAATCAGCAACCTTCACGTTTCGGGTGCCACAACTCCCGTTGCAACCGAAATTTTTGATATGAATCAGGACAGAGGCGCAGGCGGATTTTTATCCCTTGAATATACAGGTGCAATCAACGGCGAAAACATCAAAAATGTTACTGTAACCAACGTTGATGCGGATATGACGGGCGGCTGGGGCATAAAGCTTGCCGGTGAAAACATCCGCGTTTCAAACTGCAGTGTTAAAAATTGCGGTGCAGGTGGTATCGGCGTTCGCGAAAATAAAGAATATCCCAAAAACGGCGATGCATTTTCATATATTGAAGGATGCCGCATTTCCTTTATAGGAATTGATTATTACAGCGGACCGGGGATTTTTATTGATAAAGCAAAGGCAAAAGGCAACTACATTTCCGACACACCATATTCCGGTATTGTTGCATACGGAAACAACGTTGTTATTGAAGATAATTACATTAAAGATATAATGACCGTGCTTGAAGACGGTGGTGGAATTTACAAACTGCTTGACAACGGTGGAATTATAAGAAATAATGTTGTTCTTGAAACAAGATCTCTTGTTGCAAATAAGGTTGGAATTTATCTTGATGCTCCTGGCAACGACTGGCACGTTTACGGCAACGTAGTAAAAGGCTTTTCACATGCAATGCACAGCCATATCGGCGCAAGCGGCACTGTTTGGGAAAATAACTATTTTGAATCATATTCCAATATGAAGGTTACTGCAACAAGAACTGTTGGAATTTCCCTTAAAAATAACATATTCAAATGCGCCGGCAACCTTGATTTTATGGCATCAAAGGATGCATTTAAGGAATTTGACGGAAATATTATGATTTGCCGTAAACTCCCGGATTATGTGAAAACTGAAAACAAGGTATATGATATAATTGAAGAATATACTCTACAGTCTACTCCCGAAAATCCGATTATTTTCTGGGATGGAAAAATCACGGACGAAGCAGATATTGACATAAAGAATATGAAGGGTGTTTTGGCAAATGATTAATATTATTGGCCAGCTTATAGGATATGCGTCAATTTTAATGAATGTATTATCCTATCAGCAGTCCGACTATAAAAGAATAATGACATTTCAGGTTCTGGCATCTGTTTGTTCGCTGCTGCATTACGGACTTATTTTTGCATGGACAGGACTTGTTCTTAATGTCATTGGACTGCTCCGAAGCATTGCGTTCCGCAACCGTTCGGAAAAAAGCGATAA
>JAFVVU010000037.1 GCA_017502065.1 Clostridia bacterium
ATCTTCGGGCGTGCCCCAGCGTGCAATAGGAAACAGTCCGTCTTCTATCAGTTTATCATATTTATCCTGTACAGCGTCTGTCATATTTGTTTTAATAATACCGGGACGAACTTCGTTTACGGTAATATTATATTCACTAAGCCTGTCTGCAAAAAGCTTTGTAATCATAGAAACTCCGGCTTTTGAAATGCAGTATTCGCCGCGGCTTACAGAGCTTGTGTATGCCGACATGGATGATATATTTACAATTGCACCATTCATCTCACCGGACACGGCATTTTCTGCCATATGCTTTGCCACAAGCTGAGTTAAAAACATAGTTCCCTTTGTGTTTATGTTCATAACTCTGTCGTAGCTTTCCTCTGTCATCTCAAGAATGTCAGCGCGGATTGTTGGAGCAACGCCTGCAACGTTTACAAGCACACCAATATTACCTGCAAAATTTATGGCGGCGTCAAAAAGCTTTTGTCTGTCGGTGGCGTTTGAAATATCGCCCTGTACCCAGCATACATCATATAAAGTATCCTCAGGATTTCTTGAACGATACATTGCTGTTACTTTAAATCCGTTTTCGGCAAGCATTTTAACAACGGCAAAGCCAATTCCACCTGCCGCACCTGTTACAATTGCTGATTTGTTCATTTTACTGCCTCCTTCATCTTTTTATAAAGCTCAGTATAATAGGGGTTTCGGATTACGCATCCTGTAACCGTGCCCATTCTCATAAGCTCAGTGCATTTGCCGCATGTAATACAGCATTTTTTCTTATCCATTTTACCGGTAGTTTTTAAATCATTAACAAAATCAGGGTATGCAAACGCCTCACGACCAAATCCGGCAATATCGCAAACGCCTTCTTCAAGTGCCCCTGCGGCAAGATTTGCAGATAACTCTTTAGGATATGAAAAACCTGAGCCTATAATACAAAGTTCAGGAACTGCTTTTTTTATAGTGCCAACACAATGCATCATTCGTGCGACGCCGGTAAGAGGGGATTCGGCGGGGACATATCCGCCCTGGTCATACGGACGGTTAACGTGAGGATTGACATACGGATTGCCGATTGTTATATTAAGCATTTTAAAACCGCAGTCATTGCAGAGCATTTTAACAAGTTTGACCGGTTCGTCAAGGTCCGGGGCAAGAGATCCGTCCTGTTTTACACCAAATCCGTAAGGATATGGGAATCCGTCATACACGTTAAGTCTGCTGGTCACAACAAAATTCTTACTGCAGGCGTTTTTAGCCTGTGCAATTCCGTTGCGGAGCAGTCTGGTTCTGTTTTCGAAGCTTCCGCCATACTCGCCGGGGCGGTCATATGCGGAAAGAAGCTCGCTTACCAGATATCTGTGGCAGGACTTAATATCAATACCATCAAAACCGGCTTTTTCGGCAAGCCTTGTCGCTTTACCGTAAGCCTCTTCAAGACGGCGCAAATCATCGTCTGATACAATGCGGCTTTTATCAATAGGATTATCCTTTTCAAAAATCGGATTATTATATGCAATAATCGGTTCGGGTTTGCCGTTTGGTTTGGAATAGCGTCCCGAATGAGTAGCCTGCATAATAACCTTTGCTTCATATCCGGTTTTGTTTAAAGAATCTGATTTTATACAGTCAATAAGACGTTTAAACTCATCAAGTGTATTTTCGTTGATGTGAAGCTGACGGGGATTTGCACGTCCCTGCGGAAGAACTGCAACCGCCTCAAGACAAATAAGCGCCGCACCACCTTCGGCAAATCTTTTATATCTTGCGAATGTAAGTTCATCGGGAGCACCTTCAAAAGTTCCGTCGCACCCCTCCATAGGCTGAAGAGCGATACGGTTATTAAGTTCAAGACCGCCGCAGTTTATCGGCTTAAAGAGTATATCGGTGTTTTCGGAAAGTGGAAATGCGGC
>JAFVVU010000038.1 GCA_017502065.1 Clostridia bacterium
GTAGGCGGTGGTAATTTCTGGCGCGGAAGATCAGGAAAACAGGTGGACAGAACCCGTGCGGACCATATGGGAATGCTTGCAACGGTAATAAATGCGCTTGCAATGCAGGATGCTCTTGAACGCAGTGGTGTGCAGACAAGAGTGCAGACTGCAATAGAAATGCGTCAGATTGCTGAACCTTACATCAGAGGAAGAGCAGAGCGCCACCTCGAAAAAGGCAGAGTAGTAATCTTCGGTTGCGGAACAGGTAACCCCTTCTTCTCAACCGACACAACAGCAGCCCTTCGTGCAGCTGAAGTGGATGCAGATATAATTCTTCTTGCAAAGAAAGTAGACGGAGTTTATGACTGCGACCCGAACTGTAACGCAAACGCAGTTAAATACGATAAACTTAAATATATTGACGTACTTAACCGCGGACTCGGTGTAATGGATTCAACAGCAACAAGTCTTTGTATGGATAACAACATTCCGATAAGAGTGTTTGGTCTTGATAAACCCGATAATATAAAACGTGTAATTCTTGGTGAAGAAATAGGTACAATTGTAGAATAACAGGAGGAGAAAATAATGAAAGAACAATATAAATTAATCGAAGAAAAAATGGAAAAATCCGTAGCTGCTTTGAAATCAGAATTTGATAAAGTAAGAGCAGGTCGTGCAAATCCGGCGGTTCTTGACGGAATCAAAGTTGATTACTACGGAACACCAACACCAATTCCGCAGCTTGCAACAGTTTCCGTTCCGGAAGCACACACAATTTTTATTCAGCCGTGGGATGCAAGCGTTCTTAAAGAAATTGAAAAAGCAATCAACATATCAGATCTTGGTATTAACCCTTCAAACGACGGAAAAGCAATTCGTCTTACATTCCCGCCGCTTACAGAAGAAAGAAGAAAAGAGCTTGTTAAAGATATCAATAAGCAGGCTGAAAACGGTAAAGTTGCTGTAAGAAACATCAGACGTGACGGACTTGAAAAATTCAAAGCAATGAAGAAAAACAACGAAATCACTGAAGATGAACTCAAAGATTCAGAAAAGTACGTTCAGACTCTTACAGATAAATATATTAAGAGAATCGACGAAGAACTTGCAAATAAAGAAAAAGAACTTATGTCAATCTAAAGGGGCAAAATATGAATTTAAAAGGTATTTATACGGCGGTAAGACAGCTGTTTGTTAAAAATGCAGAAATAGACCTTGATAATCTGCCACAGCACATTGCAGTTATTATGGACGGCAACGGACGCTGGGCAAAATCAAAAGGGCTTGACAGAAGTGCCGGCCATGCGGCGGGTGCGGAAACACTGCGTGAAATTGCAGATTATTGTAGTGAAATAGGAATAAAAGTTCTTACAGCCTATGCCTTTTCAACGGAAAACTGGAAACGTCCCCAAAAAGAAGTAGATGCACTTATGGACCTGCTTTATGAATATCTTTGTGATGCTGACAATAAGTTAGTCGGTAAAAACAACGTAGTGCGTGTGATCGGGGATGTTACCCCTCTTCGTGAAGATATAAAAAAGCAGATTACATACGTAGAAGAGAAAACAAAAAACAATGATGGGATGATTATTAACCTCGCAATCAACTACGGCGGACGTGATGAAATCACAACCGCCGCAAGAAAAATTGCCGAGCAGGTAAAAAATGGGGAAATACAGCCGGAAGATATTGATGAAAAGATGATTGACAACAATCTCTATACGGCAGGTCAGCCGTGGCCGGATATAATTCTTCGTCCAAGCGGCGAGTATCGACTCAGTAACTTCCTTTTATGGCAGGCGGCCTACAGTGAATTTTGGTATGCAGATATCTGCTGGCCGGATTTCACACCTAAACATATGAAACTTGCAATTAGCAAATATCAGAAACGTAACAGACGTTTTGGAGGTATATAATAATGAGAAAAAGGTTATCAAGCGCGTTTGTAGCAGTTGTGCTTTTCTTTGCAACTCTCTACGGAGACAGTGCGCTTGGCTATTCAAATCTTGTTAACTATGCAGTTGCACTTCTTATTTTTGGCGGTCTTTATGAAATATATAAACCGTTTGGATTTATAAGGAAAATGCCTCTTGCAATAGTGGGTGCAGCATTTGGACTTTCCATTGCTTTCGGCAGCCTCAGAGATGCCAGTTTTATTATTGTAGCAATCATTTTCTATATGTTTTTAATGTTTTCAATCGCAATGGCATATCGAAAAACAGTCAGTTTTTCAGATATAGCAATACTGATGTTCACAACCATCTACATTTCGCTGTGCCTTGCGCATGTAAATATGATAAACGAAGAACCGTATGGTGCATTTTTAATAGTGTATATGTATGTGGGTGCCTTTATGACAGACAGTGGTGCGTTTTTTATTGGGAAATTCTTCGGCAAGAAAAAGCTTATGCCGGAAATAAGCCCTAAAAAAACGGTTGAAGGGTCAATTGGCGGCATTGTAACGGCAATGGTAAGCTTTGTCATATATGCACTTGTTCTGATGTTTGTGTTTGATTTCAGAATAAACTGGCTCAGCTTTATGGGAATAGGTTTTGTTTCTACATTTCTTGCTCAGGCAGGAGACCTTTTTGCATCAATGATAAAACGCGAGCTTAATCTTAAAGATTACGGAAGTATAATGCCGGGACACGGCGGAATTTTAGACAGACTTGACAGTCTTATCTTTGTTGCACCGCTGGTTTATTATTTCAACCTTATTTTTCCCGTAATTATGAAATAAACAAAAGATAAAGGATGTAACTTTCGTTACATCTTTTGATTTATGGAGGACATATGAAAACACTTACACTTCTTGGTTCGACAGGTTCAATTGGCACTCAGACGCTTGAAGTTGCAGATTTAAGAGATGATATAAAAATAGCCGCACTTTGTGCAAATGAAAATGTTGCATTAATTGAAAAACAAATAAGAAAATATAAACCTCGCTATGCGGCATTAATGAACGAAGAAAAAGCAAATGAGCTTAAAATAAAAGTAGCGGATACCGACACAACAGTGCTTTCCGGAATGGACGGATTTATTGAATGTGTCAGACTGGCGGAAGTGGATATGGTACTTACCGCTGTTGTTGGTGTTTGCGGACTTATCCCTACAATTGAAGCAATCCGTGCAGGAAAAGATATTGCCCTTGCGAACAAGGAAACTCTTGTTGCCGGTGGAGATATTGTGATGCCTCTTGCGAAAGAAATGGGCGTAAAAATCCTTCCGGTAGACAGTGAACATTCGGCAATTTTCCAGTCAATGCAGGGTGAAGAAAAGAAGATTTCAAAAATTCTTCTTACGGCATCAGGCGGCCCGTTTTTCGGCAAATCCAAAGATGAAATTTACGGTGCAACAGTTGAAGATGCACTCAATCATCCAAACTGGAGTATGGGAGCTAAAATAACGGTAGATTCTGCATCTATGATGAATAAAGGCCTTGAAATAATTGAAGCAACACATCTGTTTGATGTTCCTGCAGATAAAATTGAAGTGCTTATTCACAGACAAAGCATTGTACATTCAATGGTACAATATGAAGATAATTCTGTAATTGCACAGCTTTCAAACCCCGATATGAAGCTGCCGATTGCATACGCGCTTTCATACCCGAACAGAGCATACTGCGGCACAAAAGAGCTTGATTTCTGCGAGTTTGGCAGACTTACATTTGATAAACCTGATTATGAAACCTTCAGATGTCTTGCACTTGCAATAGAAGCATCAAAAATCGGCGGCAGCATGCCGGCGCTTATCAACAGCGCAAACGAAAAAGCTGTTGAACTCTTTTTAAACAGAAGAATAAGATTTGGTGAAATTCCCGATATTATAGAACAGCAGATGCAAAATCATAACGTAATTAAAAATCCGAAAATTGAAGATTTGCTTGAACTTGACATAAGCGTCAGGGAAAAGATTGAAGGAAGGTATAATTAATGAACGGACTTCTTACAGCACTAATAACAGTGATTGTATTTATGTTTATAATTCTTGTGCACGAATTCGGGCACTTTATTGCGGCAAAAGCTGTGGGTGTAACCGTGCACGAATTTTCTATAGGTTTTGGCCCGGTCATATGGAAAAAACAGGGCAAATCAACACTTTACAGTTTGCGCCTTTTTCCGATAGGCGGATTTGTAAAGCTTGAGGGTGAGGATGAATCCTCTGATGACCCCGGCGCCCTTAACAATAAGCCGGCTTGGAAACGCCTTATCGTAATGGCAGCAGGAGCAACATTCAACCTTATTTTAGGTCTTATTGTATTCATTGGAATATATGCGAATACACCTGAATTCCCGACACTTAAAATAGGCGAATTTATCGACGAAGCAAAAAGCACAGCAACAGTTGAAGTGTTGCAGCAGGGCGACGAAATTGTGTCGTTTAATGGCAAAAGAGTATATTACTATAATGATTTATCATTTATGGGTTCAATGAAAAAAGATGATAGCCCGATAAATCTTACAATAAAACGCGCTGGACATTATATGGATGTTACTGTAAATCCTGTTCGCTTGGGAGAAAGATATCTTATAGGTATTGAAGCACAGAAAGAACCGGTAGGATTTTGGGGTGCAATAAAATACGGCGTTATGGAAACATTTTTTACAATGCGCCTTGTCATTTATTCGCTGGGAATGCTCATAACAGGGGAAGTCGGCATTTCCGACATGTCGGGTCCTGTAGGGGCAAGCACAGTAATCAGTCAGGCGGCATCGGCAGGGGCATTAAGCCTTTTTAATATATTTGCAATGCTGTCCGTGAATGTAGGTTTATTTAACTTAATCCCGTTTCCGGCACTTGATGGCGGCAGAATTTTCTTCCTTTTAATAGAAATGATTCGCCGCAAACCAATCCCACCGGAAAAAGAAGGAATGGTCCATTTTATAGGGCTCATACTTCTTCTTATACTGATGGTGTTTGTAACCTCAAGTGATATATATAAACTGTTTCTTCCAAAGGGGTAGATGAAATGTTTACAAGAAATGAAACAAAGATCGTACGTATCGGTGATGTAACCATCGGCGGTGGTAATAAAATTGCAATCCAGAGCATGACAAACACAAAAACTCATGATGTTGCCGCAACGGTAGCACAGATAAAAGCACTTACAGAACTTGGATGTGAGATTGTAAGAGTTGCTGTTGCAGATATGACGGATGCCGAAGCGATTACGGATATTAAAAAGGAAATCAAAATACCGCTTGTGGCGGATATTCATTTTGATTACAAACTTGCCGTTCAGGCGATACAAAGTGGAGCAGATAAAATAAGACTCAACCCCGGTAA
>JAFVVU010000003.1 GCA_017502065.1 Clostridia bacterium
CGTTTACTGCAACCGGGTCCTGATCAAGATACCAGTTCATAAGGTCGAAATGGTGAGTTGATTTGTGAACAAGAAGTCCACCGGAATTATCTTTATATCTGTGCCAACGTCTGAAATAGTCAGCGCCGTGAACAGTATCAAGAATCCATTCGAAGTTAACGTTTAAGATATCGCCGAGAACACCTTCGGAAATAATTTCTTTAACTCTGTACGGGAACGGAGCGAAACGAAGGTTGAATGTAACGATAAGGTTACGTCCTGTTCTTTCTTTAGCTTCAGCGATGAGTTTATATTTTTCTGCATCGATTGTAAGCGGTTTTTCGGAAATAACGTCGCAACCCATTTCCATAGCTTTGATTATGTACTCGTGGTGCCAACGGTCAATAGTTGTTACGATAACAACGTCAGGTTTAACTGTGTTAATCATTTCTTCGAAATCAGTAAAAATAGGGATATTTGTACCAAGTTCGCTGTTGTAAACAGCAGCACGTTTCGGGTTAAGGTCACAAAGTCCAACAAGCTGGGCACAATCGCCGAATTCTTTAACAATGTTGGAAGCGTACATCATATACCCTCTGTAGCTGGTGCCTACCTGTGCATATCTTTTCATAACTACACTCCTATGCTTTTTTAGATTTTTATCTACAATAATACTATAACAAAAGTTCTGTAAAGTCAAGGGAATATATTGTCTATTTTTAACAAAATACAGATTTTTTGCTATATTAATAAAAAATATGCTATACAAATGCAAAAAAATGTGATACAATATATATGATTTTGTGAAAGGAGTGTGATATATGGAAAAATTAGACTTCTTTATAGACAAAGCAAAACGTGCAAACGAGAGGTATATTGCGGATTCGCACTATCATAACGCATATGAAATATACTATCTTGTGTCGGGCACAAGAAGGTATCTTGTCAACCATACGATTTACGACATCAAAAAGGATGATATGATACTTATTCCGAAAGGAACAATTCACCGTACCACGTCACTTCAGAAGCATACACATACAAGGTTTCTGATAAACTTTTCTGATGAGTTCGTAAGCTCAATCTGCAGTGAAATGGGAAAAGGTGCAATTGAAAAGGTTTTTGAAGTAACAAAAATTTCCGTTCCCGAATCAAGAAGAGAATATGTACTCGGGCTTTTTGAACGTATGAAAGAAGAAAATGAAATAAGCAGTGCCGACGGGTATTCACAGCTTCTTATAAAGAATTATCTGTCTGAGCTTTTTGTGTTTATCAACAGATATAATAAAAAAGCATCTCCGGAAATTGAAATTCCGGAAGAAAAAATCCAGAAATCCGCGAAGTTCATATATGAAAATTATGATAAAGATATAACTCTTGCGGATGTTGCAAGTTATGTCTATATGAGCGAAAGCTATTTTTCAAAGAAATTCAAAAGGGTAACGGGTCTTAAATTCAGCGAATACCTTACCAACGTAAGGATTAAAAAAGCAGATGAAATGCTGCTTGAAACCCAGCTTACTATATCGGAAATTGCGCAAAAATGCGGATTTCGGGAAAGTAACTATTTCGGCGATGTGTTTAAAAAATTAAAAGGCATATCACCGAATAAATATAGAAAATTTAAAGGGAAAATTTAGGAGGATGTAAAATGGAACTTAAAAGAGAAACAGCACACACACTTACCGACAGAGTTATTCAGTTCGGTGAAGGAAACTTTTTAAGAGGGTTTGTTGACTGGATGTTTGACAAGCTCAACAAAGAAATGGATTTTGGAGCAGGCGTAACACTTGTACAGCCGCTTGAAATGGGTCTTGTAGACAAAATCATGGAACAGGACGGACTTTATACACTTATCCTTCGCGGTCTTCAGAACGGCGAAAAAGTATATGATACAACAAAAGTTGAATGTATCACAAAAGGTATTAATCCTTATTCCGACTGGGAAGGATTTTTAAACCTTGCATCCGTTCCTACATATAGATTTATTGTGTCCAACACAACAGAAGCCGGAATTGAATATAAAGAAGAAGATGCGGCAAATGCACCCAACCTTTCATACCCGGGTAAACTCACACTTCTTCTCAAGAAAAGATTTGACCTTGGTCTTGACGGATTTATCCTCATTCCTTGCGAGCTTATTGATTATAACGGTGATAATCTTAAAAAATGCATAATCAAATATGCGCAGAGCTGGAACCTCGGTGCAGATTTCATCAAATGGATTGAAGAAGAAAACTATTTCACAAACACACTTGTTGACCGTATCGTAACAGGCTACCCGAGAGATGAAGCTGCAGAAATTGAAACGCAGCTCGGATATAAGGATGCAGTTCTTGATACAGCAGAAATTTTTCACCTCTGGGTAATTGAAGGGGATAAAAAGCTTTCTGAAGAACTTCCGTTCCATAAAATCGGTCTTAATGTAATCTGGACAGATGACGTAACTCCGTATAAAGCAAGAAAAGTAAGAATCCTTAACGGCGCACACACAATGATGGTACTTGCAGCTCATCTTGCAGGTCTTGAAACAGTTAAAGAAGCAATGGACGACAAACTCGTTTCAAGCTATATGATGCAGGGACTTTATGAAGAAATCATCCCGACACTCACACTCCCGAAAGAAGAGCTTATGGCATTTGCATCAGCCGTGCTTGAAAGATTTTCAAACCCGTATATCAAACACTATCTTCTCAGTATTGCTCTTAACTCGGTATCAAAATTCAAAGTAAGAGTTCTTCCGTCACTTCTCGGATATATGAAACTCAAAAATGAAATCCCGAACACACTTGCATTCTCACTTGCGGCACTTATCGCGTTCTACAGAACAGATAAATCCAACGACGATGCAGAAATTATGGAATATATGAAAACAGCATCCGTTGCTGACATCCTCAAACGTACAGATTACTGGGGCGAAGACCTCACAATGCTTTATGATGTTGTAAACGGACATTATGAAAAAATAATGACAATCGGCGTAAGAGAAGCAATGAAAGAGGTAGTAAAATGAAAAAAATAACAATACACGAAAGAGATAACGTAGCAGTATGTATCGACGGTGAACTCAGCGGTCATAAAATTGCAAAACGCGATATCAAAAAAGGGGAGAACGTTGTAAAATACGGATACCCCATCGGCTATGCAACCTGTGATATCAAAGAGGGAGAACACGTTCATACACATAACACAAAAACAAACCTCGACGGTATTCTGGAATATACATATGAACCTCAGCTTTCCGAAGAAAAGAAAGCAGAAACAGCATATTTTGACGGATATAAACGTGAAGATGGCAGCGTAGGCGTACGTAACGAAATCTGGATTATCGGTACAGTAGGATGTATCAATAAAACAGCACAGCTTATCGTGGATAAAGCAAAAGCAAAACATCCTGATATGGAAATCTGCACATTCAACCATCCGTTCGGATGTTCACAGCTTGGCGATGACCATGCAATGACACAGAAAGTCCTCAAAGGTCTTATCAACCATCCTAACGCAGGCGGTGTGCTTGTTCTTGGCCTCGGATGCGAAAACAATAACATCCCGGAATTCAAAAAAGTTCTTGGCGAAGTTAATGATAAAAGAGTTAAATTCCTTATCGCACAGGAAGTTAATGACGAGGTAGCGGCAGGTCTTGAGCTTATCGATGAGCTTGTGGCATATGCAAAAACCTTCAAACGCGAAAAATGTCCTGTATCCGCACTTACAGTAGGTCTTAAATGCGGCGGTTCGGACGGATTTTCAGGCATCACAGCAAACCCTCTCGTAGGAAGATTTTCCGATCGGATAATTGAAATGGGCGGAAGTACAGTTCTTACAGAAGTGCCTGAAATGTTCGGTGCAGAAACAATTCTTATGAACAGATGTGTAAATAAAGAAGTGTTTGATAAAACCGTAAGCCTTATCAACGATTTTAAAGAATACTTTATGAGATATAATCAGGTTGTATACGAAAACCCGTCGCCGGGCAACAAAAAAGGCGGTATCACAACTCTTGAAGATAAATCTCTCGGTTGCGTACAGAAAGGCGGAAGTGCCAACGTTAAAGACGTAATCGAAATAGGCGACAGCGTAAAAGTTCAGGGTCTTAACCTTCTCACAGGTCCGGGTAACGACATCGTAGCGGTAACAAACCTTGCCGCAAGCGGATGCCAGATTATCCTGTTCACCACAGGTCGTGGAACACCGGTTGGCGCACCTGTACCGACTGTAAAGGTTGCAACAAATACAGCCCTTGCAGAAAATAAATCCAACTGGATAGACTATAACGCAGGTCCTATCCTTGAAGATAAGGATATAACGGAAGATTTCGTAAACTATGTTCTTGAAGTAGCTTCCGGAAAGAAAACAAATAACGAAATAAACGGATATAAAGAAATTTCTATCTTTAAAGACGGCGTTACATTATAAGAACCTCACCCAACACGAAATCGAAGATTTCTGTCGTGTCCCGAGAACCTTGTTGTCTTTGACAATAATATAGAAAAGCGGAACAAAATTTGTTCCGCTTTTTTTATAGGTAAAAGATAAGAATGAATAGTGAAGAGGGGTGGTGTTTTGACTCAAGGCAAAACATTTAAAAGCACATCGTAGGGACCGGAGTCCTTAGGCGTTCTGCATAGCCTCTCTTGTGTAAAGGGAGGTGGCTGCCGCAGGCAGACGGAGGGATTGTGAAAATAATATTTAATGTTCTACAAAAAACAAAAAATTTTTTAAAAAACTATTGACAAATTAAAAATATATGGTATACTATAAACAGTAACAATTACTATTACTACTTACGGAAGGTGATGATATGATTCAAAAAAGACGCTACAGTAAACAAAGAGAATGTATTTTAAACGCCTTGCAGAACACGAAATCTCACCCCAGTGCCAATATGGTTTATGATATGGTAAGACAGGAAATTCCGAACATCAGTCTCGGCACAGTATACAGAAACCTTGCAGAACTTGTTTCTGAAGGAATGATTCTTAAAATTGATGCGGGGGATGGAATGGAACATTATGACGGATATAATAAACCGCATTATCATATGTTTTGTAAAGGATGTAAATCGGTTACAGATATAGAAATAGAATATCATGCCGATATGGATAAAATGGCTGCAGAAGAAAGC
>JAFVVU010000039.1 GCA_017502065.1 Clostridia bacterium
GGCGGAGCATCTTAAGAAAATATACAGCTTTATTCCGATGGTATATCCACAGGTTAAGGTTATTTCATATTTCAATAAAAATATAAGCCATGAGTATAATTACTATGATCTTGATGGGTCGATGTTACTTCAATCGGCATATGATGAAGCATCAAAAAGACCATGGTTTGTTAGCGGTGATGCGGATAATGCAGCAGAAACATATTTTAAAAAAGCAGATGATGTTATATTAACAGACGGCTTTTTCACACTTGGAGCTTATCCGCATATTTACGGTGCCGATACTGTAAAGGTTGATTATTATCTGGACGGTGCATTGTATGCATCAACAAGTGAAATTCCGTATGAAGTAACCTTTGAAAATATAACGGGAACAAGAGTTCTTAAGGTTGTGGCAACAGGCAATAACGGTGCGGTAATGGAAAGAAATTATACAGTAGTAAGCACATTGCAGCCTGAGGGGGCAGATGCTTTTTCAGATACGGCGGCACTGAGTGACGCGCAAAAAGATGCCGTTAGTTATGCTTATGAAAACAGAATAATAACAGGGTATGAGGATAATACGTTCAGACCGTATAATACAATTACAAGAGCAGAGTTTGCAACAATGATCTGCAGACTTATGAAATATGATGCAAATGCCCCCTGCAGTTTTGATGATGCAAAAGATCACTGGGGTTCGGCATATATTAATGCGTGTGTAAAAGTAGGTGCGATTAACGGTGTTGGTAATAATATGTTTGCGCCGGATGCTGAAATAACATTTGAACAGGCTGTTAAAATTGTTTCTGTTGTTTGTGGTGTTGCAACCGGAAAAGAAGAATATCCACAGGGATTTATTGATAAAGCAAATGCGAAGAATATGCTTGCAAATCTTATGACGACAGAAAAAGGAATGGTATTTAACAGAATTGATGCGGCTGTTCTGATGTATAATGCAGTGAAATGAATAAAAACAAAAAGGAACAGTAAAAACTGTTCCTTTTATTTTTGCTATACTCTGCGCATTTTAATTACACACTTATTTGATGACATTCATCTGTTTGTCTTTAAGTATTACGTCGTGTGCTCCGCCTTCTACGATACTTGTTGAAGATACAAGAGTAATCTTTGCTTTTTCGCGGAGTTCCGGAATTGTAAGGGCACCGCAGTTACACATTGTTGAACGTACTTTGTTAAGAGAAAGATTTACGTTATCTTTGAGGCTTCCTGCGTAAGGAACGTAGGAATCAACGCCTTCTTCAAATGAAAGCTTTTTGCTTCCGCCGAGGTCATAACGCTGCCAGTTTCTTGCACGGTTTGAACCTTCGCCCCAGTATTCTTTAACATAGTTTCCGTTGATGTTGAGTTTGTTAGTCGGGCTTTCGTCAAATCTGGAGAAGTATCTGCCGAGCATAAGGAAGTCTGCACCCATTGCAAGTGCAAGTGTCATATGATAGTCATATACGATACCACCGTCGGAACAAATCGGAATGTAGATACCTGTTTCTTCAAAGTATTCATCTCTTGCTTTTGCAACTTCAATAACTGCTGTTGCCTGACCTCTTCCTATACCTTTCTGTTCACGTGTGATACAGATTGAGCCGCCACCGATACCGATTTTAACAAAGTCAGCACCGCATTTTGCAAGGTATAAAAATCCTTCTTTGTCAACTACGTTTCCGGCACCAACTTTAACGCTGTCACCGTATTTATCTCTTATATAATCAATTGTGATTTTCTGCCATTCTGAAAAACCTTCGGATGAGTCGATACAAAGAACGTCTGCACCTGCTTCAACAAGAGCGGGAACACGCTCTGCATAGTCTCTTGTGTTGATACCTGCACCAACAACGTAACGTTTTGAAGAGTCAAGAAGCTCGTTTGTATTTTCTTTGTGAGAAGCATAGTCTTTTCTGAAAACGATATGCTTTAAGTTTCCGTTTTTATCAATTATCGGGAGACTGTTGAGCTTATTATCCCAGATAATATCGTTTGCTTCGCTGAGTGTAATTCCGTCGTATGCATAGATGAGCTTGTCGAACGGTGTCATAAACTCGGAAACTTTTATGTCAAGAGACATTCTTGTTACACGGTAGTCACGGCTTGTTACAATACCGAGAAGCTTACCGCAGCATGTGCCGTCGTCTGTTACTGCAACTGTTGAGTGACCTGTTTCTTCGGAAATTGCAAGCACTTCCGCAAGTGTCTGGTCAGGTTTGATATTTGAATCGCTTGTTACAAAGCCGGCTTTATAGTTTTTTGCTTTATGTACCATTTCGGCCTGGCTTTCAACGGACTGTGAACCATAAATAAATGAAATACCGCCTTCTTTTGCAAGAGCTACTGCCATATTATGGTCGGATACGGACTGCATAATTGCAGAAACAAGCGGAATATTCGCTGTGAGTGCGGGCTCTTCGCCTTTTTTGAATTTTACAATAGGTGTTTTAAGACTTACGTTTGCGGGCATACATTCGGTTGAAGAGTATCCCGGTACAAGTAAGTATTCCCCAAAGGTGTGTGAAGGTTCTTCAAAATAAAATGCCATAAATTATCTTCTCCTGTTCTATCTGTTGTTTATTGGTGTATATTTTCTTCTGGGCTGGACATTCATATATGCCGGCCTTATAATTTTACCTGCGTTAATTTTTTCTTCTATAAGGTGAGCGCTCCAACCTGCAATTCTTGACATTGCAAAAATGGGTGTATAGAGTTCCTGCGGAAGATCAAGCATATTGTAGACAAATCCACTATAGAAATCTATATTTGCACTTACGCCTTTATAGGTTTTTCGTTCCTGACCGATTATTTCCGGTGCAAGACGTTCAACAAGAGCATAAAGCTCATATTCTTTTGTCTTTCCTTTTTCTTCGGAAAGGCTTTCAACAAACTGCCTGAAAATATTGGCTCTTGGGTCGGAAAGGGAATATACTGCGTGCCCCATTCCATAGATAAGACCTGCACCGTCAAACGCTTGTTTATTAAGAAGCCTGCGAAGATATTCGCCAACCTCTTTTTCGTCAGTCCAATCAGATACGCTTTCCTTCATATCGTCAAACATCTGGACAACTTTTATATTTGCACCGCCATGTTTCGGACCTTTAAGAGAACCGAGTGCCGCGGCGATAACTGAATATACATCCGTTCCTGAAGAGGTTACAACGTGGGTTGTAAACGTGGAGTTATTTCCGCCGCCGTGTTCTGCATGAAGTACAAGAGCAAGATCAAGTATTTTTGCTTCAAGTTCGGTATATTTAGAGTCCGGACGAAGCATATAC
>JAFVVU010000040.1 GCA_017502065.1 Clostridia bacterium
AAATTTTACCCACGGTTCAAAATGTTCAGGTTTAAGAGCATCTCTGTCAGCTTTTTTGCCGTTAAAAATTGCATAACAAGCATGAAGGTTCAGTTTTTTCTTCCCCGGCACAATAGATATTACCTTATCAATATCTGCCATAAGTTCTTCCGGTGTTCTTGCACGTCCCGGGTAGTTACCCGTTGTCTGTATACCACCCGAGAGTGCCCCGTCGTTATCAAATCCTATTACATCATCACCCTGCCAGCAATGGAGAGATACCGGCACATTTTTTAAAGTTTCAAGTGCCATTTCTGTATCAACGCCAAATTTTTTGTATATTTGTTTTGCTTCTTCATATCTATTCATATTTTATCCCTCATATAAAAACATCTTTTTACAACACTGCGTAGCTGTGTTTTTTCAAGTCCATCCGGCATATAAAGGCCAAATGTTCTGTGGTCAATTTTAGTCGGCACATAATAGCTTTCAAGTGCATTATACGTCTTTTCAATCCGTTCTAAAATACCATCACGCGGTTTTGAATTATAGAGCGCATCATAATATTCCATTAGCTCGCCCGTAAGCTGCATAGTATCACGGCCAATTATAAGGAATCTCAAATCTTCCGCAATTTTATATTCATAACCGTTATTTTTATTGTCTTTGGCAATTTGCTCGGGATTTACGGCATCGCTTGTTGCAAGCACACCGTTATATCCGAAATAAAGAATTTCTTTTCGTATTTTTTCAATGATTGCAATTGCCTCATTCATCATATCTACCGATGCCTTGCATCTTGCAACTACGTCTTCATAATCTTTAAAATGGTCATAAAGCTTAATTGGATTTTTGGGAATTCCACCGTCCCATCTGTACATCTGACCGAGAATACTGTTGAATTTATCCTGTCTTCCCCAAATGCGAAGATGTGACATATCGCGCCATGCTTCTTCAAGAAGCTCATATACTTTTCTCATCTGCGGCGCATACTTCTCGTATGATTTTTCATAATAGTCAGCGAGTATAGCATCTTTGTCTGCATTTACATTCCAGCAAAGCTCGGCATAAAGAAGCTGAGTAACTGACCTCATTGCAAATTCTACTGTCGGTAAATGCATATATGTCATTCCCCTTGCGCCTGCATTATAATAGAACTTAATATCGTGGTCAATTGTTTTGTTGAAAAGCACCGGCAATTCATTGAATCTCGATACATTATAATACTCGCCAATCATAATCGGCATAGCCGGAGTCATAGCATTCCAGCCTTCTATTGCTTTGTAGTATCTTTCGTTTTCCTGACATCCGTCGGTATCAATAAAATGTCTGTAGCAGCGTGTAATTGGATAAAGGGTTATATAATCGCCTGCATCAATAAGATTCTGCGGAATTGGTTTTTCGGGCGGCATCATTGTTGCCGTACCGTCATAAGCAAGAGTGCCGATTTTTATATATTTTAAATCGGTTTCATTAAGTCTGTCGCGGATTTTCGAAAGCATATGTAATGCCTGGTCACTTCCGTTACCCAGTGCCTTGCACTTTTCGCAGCAGCAGATGTTATTCCAGATATCAAGTCCCCAAATGTCAATTTTATCTGCTTCCGGCCAGTCTTTTCTTAATTTTTCAATTATATCATCAGCAATAAAATTATTAAGTTCATCATTTGAAAGACAAAGCTGACAGTGCAGTGCATTATCCGGAGTTGTTACCCTGTCTTCTACCTTTCCGTACCATTCAGGATGCTCTTCCCAAAGAGTTTTTCCGTTTGGAAGAACTCTGTTCGGATTTACAATACCGGTAAGTATGTGTCCGCCATGTTTGAATTTAATACAAAGCTTTCTCTGAAGTGCTGTATAATCTGTTCTTGCCACTCCATAGTTAAATCTGTTTCTTGCCATCCAGTACCACAAAAGGTCTGATTCAGGCAGTGTTCCTTCAAGGTCAAAGCCTCTTCCGTCTTTCATATCAGGCGAAAAAGTCATTTCTTTTTCAGGCAAAATAAGCGTTTTTAATCCGACAGGCACAATCTCCCCTTTATCTCCCGGAGCAAACCAACGATAGCCCTGAAGTTTAAGAAATTCATATGTACCATACAAAACTCCGCTTCGGCCGCTGCCGATTATTTCAATCCCGTTTTCTAAAGGAATAAGTTTATAATCATCTTCCGTACATTTGACATCAAGCACAGTAAGCTTTATATAAAAATCTTCATTTACTTTATTATAAAATGAAATGTCGGCACTTTCAAGTGCCATTTTAATATACTTTTTAAGTTCAGATGCCGCAAAACAAACAGTAACCTTTGATGCCAACTCTAAATCATTTTTAAAATCAACCTCTTTTTCAGTTGTCGCATAGTATTCTGCTTTATATGCATCTTCATAAGGTAAAATAATTCTTATTTTCATGGTAAAGCCCTCCACTTAAAAAAATTATATCAAAGTTAATAAAAAAGTCAATGTTTTTTAATATTTAAAACAAAAAAGTACAACTATATAGCAAAAAAAGCTTGATTTTTCAAAAAATATAGTGTATAATAATTGAGTAATGTTGATATCTGGGTGTAGCGCAGTTTGGTAGCGTGCTTGAATGGGGTTCAAGAGGCCGGGAGTTCAAGTCTCCCCACTCAGACCAATAATAGTGGCTGTAGCATAATTTGTTACAGCTATTTTGTTATACATTAAGGATGTGATACCTATGAAAATAATTGCAGGGCTTGGAAATCCCGGAACCAAATATGACGGTACACGTCATAATATCGGATTTGGTGCAATAGATTATATTGCTCACCATTTTGATATTAAAATAAACAAGCTTGGATATAAAGCCTTATACGGTCAGGGTACTATTGATGGTGAAAAGGTAATGCTTATTAAACCGCAGACTTTTATGAATTTAAGCGGCACATCGCTTATTGAAGCTATGAGCTTTTATAAGCTTCAGCCTGAAGATTTAATCGTAATCCATGACGATATTGACCTTCCCACGGGAAAAATCCGTATACGCACATCCGGCAGTGCCGGCGGACATAACGGAATTAAAGACATTATTCTTCGTCTTAATTCCGACAAGTTTACACGCATTAAAATTGGCGCAGGCCAGCCTGAACATGGCAAAGCTGATATGATTAATCATGTTTTAGGTTCTCTCAGCAAACAGGAAACTGATATCCTTGATAAATCTGCAGAAATGGTTGTTAAAGCTTTGCCGCTGATAATCAAAGGAAATACTGCTCTTGCAATGAGTAAATATAACGGAATGCCGAATGCGGAGGAATAATATGCAGCATTTAAATCGCCTTCCGGAATTTAATAGTCTTGCCGCCGATATTTCGTCCGGTAAATCCGGGATTTCGGTAAGCGGAGTTACATCTTCCGCTCGTGCTGATTTAATCCACACTCTTTTGGATAAAACCCAAAAGAGTGCTTTTGTCGTTGCTGAAAACATGTATGATGCAAAAATTCTGTATGAAGATTTGTGTTTCTATCACGGTAGTGATAACGTTGTTTTGTTCCCTGCTAAAGACTATATTTTTTACAATATTGAAACTGCGGCACTTCGCATAAATAACGACCGACTTGCCGTTATTGACCGAATTTTAAATCAGAATGACATTATTGTTGTAGCTCCTCTTGATGCAGTACTGCAATACACTGTATCAAAAGAAATATACAGCAAATATTTATATGAAATAAAACCAGGATCAAGACTTAATTTCGATGAACTCACACATAATCTTGCTATTATGGGATATAAACGCAGTGACTGTGTTGAAGGTGTCGGTCAGATGAATTTCAGAGGCGGAATTCTTGATATATTCCCTCCTACCTATGAAAATCCGATACGAATTGAGTTTTTTGATGATGAAGTTGAAACAATAAGATTTTTTGACGCGGCTTCGCAGATTTCACAGCAAACTACTGATTTTTGCCGTATAACCTGTTGCCGTGAGCTTATATATGATGACGTTACTTCTGTTATAGAAAAAATTAATAAATATCCGAAAACTGACTGGACAAATCGCGATATTGACCGTTTTGATGAAGAGCATTATTTCCCTTCCGCAGACAGATATTTACCGTTTATTTACGAAAATGTTCCGTCTGTGCTATCATATCTCAATAAAGATTTTATTCTTTTTCTTGACTATCCTCCGGCACTTTCTTCAAGAGCTGAAGCGTACGAAAAAGAAATGGGAAGCATACTTACCCAGTTTGCTGAAAACGACAGTATGCCATTATTTAACGGTTCATATTTATGTGATATAAATGATATTATCAGTGCATCTATTTCTCCCGTTGTTACAATCAGCGATGTTTCCACCGACGCCGGTTTTATTAATATAGCAAAATCCTATGAAATAGACAGTCGCAGTCTTCCGTCATACAATGGCAGAATTGACCTTATAATTGATGATATCAAGAACTGGAAGCAAAATAACTATTTTATAACAATTCTTGCCGGAACAAAAGCAAAAGCCACCGCTTTCAAACAAACACTTGAAGAAAACGGTGTTTTTGCCGAGCTTGGCAACGAATTCCGGTTTGCCGATAATGAAAATATTCTTATTGTTCCGGGAAGTCTTTCAAGCGGGTTTGAATATCCGGCTTTAAACAGCGTTGTTATAAGTTCTGCCGAGCTTTTCGGCAAAGCTAAACACCGTTCAAAAGCAAATACAATGCCCGGCATCAAGATTAAATCCTATGCCGATTTATCTGTTGGCGATTATGTTGTACATCAGGTGCACGGAATTGGCGAATATCTTGGTATGCACCGTATGGAAGTTGACGGAATAATAAGGGATTATCTCAAGATTGAATATAAAGATACTGACGTTCTTTATGTTCCCGCAACATCACTTGATACTGTTAATAAATATGTTTCAAATGATGGCAAAAAAGTTAAGCTTAACAAAATGGGCGGACTTGACTTTTCAAGAGTAAAAAAACGTGTTGTCAAGGCTCTTGAAGATATAGCCGACGAGCTTGTTGCATTATATGCTGAAAGAAGCACTAAAAAGGGCTTCAGTTTCTCACCCGACAATGACTGGCAGCAGAATTTTGAGCAGATGTTTCCGTATGAAGAAACTGCCGATCAGCTAAAATCCATCGAAGAAGCAAAAGCTGATATGGAAAGTGATAAACCCATGGACAGACTTCTTTGCGGTGATGTCGGCTACGGAAAAACCGAGGTTGCCCTCAGATGTGCTTTTAAAGCCGTTATGGACAGCAAACAGGTTGCTTATCTTGTTCCTACCACCATTCTTGCTCAGCAGCATTATAACACGTTTGTTGAAAGAATGAAAGAGTATCCGATAAACGTTGAAATGTTATCACGTTTCCGCACCCCTAAACAGCAAAAGGAAATTATAAAAAAACTTTCAACAGGTGAAGTTGATATAATCATCGGTACACATAAAATTCTGCAGAAAGACGTTGTATTCAAGGATTTGGGACTTCTTATTATAGACGAAGAACAGCGGTTTGGTGTTAAGCATAAAGAACAGATTAAAGAACTCAAAAAAGACGTTGATGTTCTTACTCTTTCCGCAACACCTATTCCCCGTACACTTCATATGTCGCTTACAGGAATACGTGATATGAGCGTTATTGCCGAGCCTCCTGAAGACCGATATCCGGTGCAGACATTTGTACTTGAATATGACCGCGAAACCGTGCGCGATGCCATTTTAAAAGAGCTTGGCAGAAACGGTCAGGTATATTATGTATATAACCGTGTTGAAGGTATATTTAAAGTTGCAAATATGTTGCAAGAACTTGCCCCAAATGCAAAAATTGCAGTTGCGCATGGGCAAATGAGCGAGCGCGAGCTTGAAAGTGTTCTTATGGATACAGTAAACGGCGATGTTGATATTCTTGTTTGTACAACTATTATAGAAACAGGACTTGATATACCGAATATTAACACTATCATTATAGAAAACGCTGATTGTATGGGGCTTTCACAGTTATATCAGCTTCGAGGTCGTGTTGGGCGTTCCAACCGTATTGCATATGCATATCTTACCTACAGAAAAGATAAGGCGCTTAATGAAACTGCCATCAAGCGTCTCTCCTCTATCCGTGAGTTTACTGAATTCGGATCGGGATTTAAAATTGCAATGCGTGACCTTGAAATCCGCGGTGCCGGCAACCTTCTTGGTGCGGCTCAGCACGGCGAAATGGATGCAGTTGGATATGATATGTACTGTAAGCTTCTTGATGAAGCAGTTGCAAAAACCAAAGGCATAGAAAAACCGGAGGAAATTATTACAACTGTTGATATTAAAGTTGATACGTTTATTTCCGATAAATACATTCCGTCACACAACATCAAACTTGAAATGTATAAAAAGATTGCAAGTGCAGCATCCGAAAC
>JAFVVU010000041.1 GCA_017502065.1 Clostridia bacterium
AATGATTTATCTTCCGTTACTTCGTCCATTGCAATATCAAGCTGGTCTGAAATTATTTCTTTAAGTTTTGCTAACATAAACATCGCTCCTTATTCATTTATTTTAACGCAGTTTTTAATCTCCTCTGTAAGGTTTGATTCCACGGCTTTCATCGCCTGACGTACCGCACTTACAACAGCTTTTGCATCAGAACTTCCGTGGGCTTTAATTACAGTTTTATTAACACCAAGAAGAGGAGCACCACCGTGTTCTTTGTAATCCATGCTTTTTTTGAATGTGCCCACTTCACCTTTTATTAAAAGTGCGGCAATCTTGGTTTTTATGTTTGACATAAGTATGTCTTTGAATTTTGTAAGCAGGAATTTACCCATTCCTTCATACAGCTTAAGTACAATATTTCCTGTAAAACCGTCTGCAATAATAACATCGGCATTGCCGGCAGGAATATGACGTGCCTCGATATTTCCGGTGAAATTAATCGGCATCTCCTTAAGCAGTTTATATGCTTCTTTTGTAAGGGGAGTACCTTTCTTTTCTTCCGCACCGATATTAATAAGTCCAACGCGCGGATTTTCTATTCCCATTACCTTATTCATATAATATGAGCCCATAATCGCAAAATGACACAAATTTTCAGGCGTGCATACAGCATTTGCACCTGAATCAAGAAGTGCACACGGTCCTTTTGCTGTTGGTATAACAGGCATAAGCGCCGGTCTTGAAATACCTTCAATCACGCCAAGAATCTGCATTGAACCAACAATTACAGCACCTGTATTACCGGATGAAATAAATGCATCGCCTATGCCTTCGTTAAGAAGATTAAGACCAACAGTAATTGAAGAATCGGGTTTTCTTCTTACGGATCTTATCGGGTCATCTTCGTTTTCAATTACTTCACTGCAATGATGTATAGTGATTCTGGATGTGTCGCCTTTATAAGCAGCCATTTCTTTTTCAATTATATCTTTGTTTCCGCAAAGGATAATATCAACACCAAGCTTTTCAGCGGCAGTAAGTCCGCCTATAACCTGGGCTTTTGGTGCATTGTCTCCGCTCATAGCGTCAAGAATAATTTTCATATTTTGTTCCCCCCTAGAACGTATATAAAACTTCTATTATATTATAAATTAATTAAATTTCCATGTCAAGAAAAATATATTAAAATAATATTGACTTAAACGGGGAATTGATATATAATAAATATATGATTTAAGTATTCGTGGAGGTAAAGTAAAGTGAGTATAAAAACAAAAACTCCAAAAAATCAGGTGAATAGTGACCATTATGTAAATCTTATGCTTCTTACAGTTCTTGAAGCAATGCTTTTACTTATCGGTCAATTAATCATATATAATGGTAACGCAGTATATCCGGGTGCAATCCGCGGCGCAGTAATTCCTGCAATTCTTATTGTTGCGGCAGTTGCCTTTGTTGTGTTTACAGTGCTGTTTGTTGTAAAGAAAAACAGATCATTTATAAAACCGATGATTTTTGCTGCATATGTTGCTGTTCTTATGGTAATAATCAGATATATACCAAACTCTGTATCTGAATTTACAGGAGCAATGTATGTTAACGATATTAAAGGTATGAAAATGGGAGCAATCACATCATCAGTATATGTGCTTGCAAATTTCATATTCCTGTATATCAAATCTCTTAAAAATAAATAGAAAAAAGTATAAAAAAGGTATTGACAACATCAAAAAAATGTTGTATAATATAAAAGTCGCTGAAAGGAAATGCTGGTGTAGCTCCATTGGTAGAGCAGCTGATTTGTAATCAGCAGGTCGCGGGTTCGAGTCCCATCACCAGCTCCACTTTTTTTTAGCGCAAAATATTTGGGCGGGTTCCCGAGTGGCCAAAGGGGGCAGACTGTAAATCTGTTGCTATCAGCTTCGATGGTTCGAATCCATCCCCGCCCACCAAAAATACGGATATCCTGAAAGGGTATCCGTATTTTTTTGTTTACAGGGTGGATTCGAACCAGAAATGGGAGCGCTTTGTTCATTAAATGTTTACATATTATCTTTGATTAAAACTATAGACAACCTTGTCAAAATATGATATAATAGCTTTGCTTGGTTATAAATTTCAATGGAGGTGCAATATGACAAAAGCTCGTAAAATAGTAACAATTCTTCTGGTTGTATGTATGCTTCTCGGCATTTGTTCAATCGGGTCATGGGTTATAACAGGAAATCCGCCACAGCTTTTAAGTGCACTTTTCCCGGCAAAATCAAGAACCGTACTTATTCTTGGTATGGATAACGGAGGACTGCGTTCGGATGTTATGATGGTAGCCTTTATCAACGGCAGAACAGGCAATGTGGATATTGTATCAATTCCGAGAGATACCAAGGTAAGAATTGGTAAGCTCACGAGTGCTCATGCAATCGGTGGCGTGGAACAAACAAAGGAAACAATAGAAGAGCTTCTTAATATAGAAATAGATAATTACGTTAAGTTCTCGTTTAAGACGTTTAATGATGTAATTGATGCTCTCGGCGGCGTGGATTATTATGTGCCGCAGGATATGTATCATAATGACCCGACACAGGATTTATTGATAGACCTTGAAGAAGGTATGCAACATCTTGACGGAGATAAAGCTCAGCAGCTTGTAAGGTTTAGAGGATATCCGATGGGCGATGAACAAAGAATTAAAGTTCAGCAGGATTTTATTAAAGAGCTTGTAAAACAAAAAGCCAATCTGGGGCTTATTTTCAGACTTCCGGGACTTATAAGTAAAATTGGCGAAACCGTGGAAACTGATATTCCGCAAAGTCAGTGGCTGGGTCTTGGAAATGTTGCACTTAAAATGGATAAGAATGCAATAAGCACATATCAGATGCCGGGCAGTGCGCAGTATATCGGGCGTGTATCGTATTATCTGCAGGACGAAAGAGAAACAAAAGAACTGATTGAAGAAATTCTTGAGCGCCAGAAGGCAAGAACAAAACCTGTAAAGGAAGAAACAGATGAATGAAAAAAGGTCGCCAAACGGCGACCTGTTTTTAAAAGTTAAATTATTTAACAAACTGTTTGAGTTCATCCATAAATTTATCACAGTTATCGTCACGAACTTCAACAACGATAGGTTTGCTGAGGTCAAGGCTGAAGATACCCATAATAGATTTAGCGTCAACAACATATCTTCCTGATACGAGGTCAACATCAAACTCATAGTTATTAACAATATTAACGAAAGTTTTTACATCAT
>JAFVVU010000042.1 GCA_017502065.1 Clostridia bacterium
ATGAAGAAGGTATGGCACACACAATGCAGTGCATGCCGGATGGATATGCTTGCTATGTAGCACATCAGGAAGAAATGCTTCCGGTAGGAGTTCGCTGGATTTCAAACACAGGGGACGAACGTTCAATGGGTATGGTTCTTCCCGCAACAGCTCCGCATCTTGGATATATCTATGCAAAAGAAAACGGATATGTTAAAGAAATTCCTGCAAAATCAAAAATTTCAATTGCGATGAAATTCGGTCTTCTCACTCCTGATGAAGTGCCGGCAAAAGTTGCAAAAGTTGAAAGTTTATTAAAATAAGATAACTAAAAAAGGCAAGCCAGAGGGCTTGCTTTTTTTATGTCATAATAAGCCGGCATACAAAATAAAATGTAAAGTAGAAACTATTGGGGAGGAATAGGGATGGGCGGACCTCTTAAGATTGCATTTTTGATTGTATGCGCCACGCTTGTACTTTGGCTTTTTATATCAAATCTCGGACGTGTATGGAAGGTTATATGCAACAGCATATTTGGTATGCTTGCGCTGCTTGTGGCAAACCTTATCACGTCGCCGTTTGGTTTTTTTATAGGAATAAATGCGGCAACCTGTCTTGTGTGTGGATTTTTGGGATTGCCGGGGTTCATAATGCTTATTTTACTTAAGTTTATTGCATGAAAAAAGACTGTTCCGTTTGGAACAGTCTTTTTATGGTTTTTAAGTAAAATTATTTGATTTCTACTTTTGCGCCAGCTTCTTCTAATTTTGCTTTTAAAGCTTCAGCGTCTTCTTTAGAAGCGCCTTCTTTAACAGTTTTCGGAGCACCGTCAACCATGTCTTTTGCTTCTTTAAGTCCAAGACCTGTAACTTCTTTAACAACTTTAACAACGTTAAGTTTAGCAGCACCAGCGTCAACAAGAACTACGTCGAATTCTGTTTTTTCTTCAGCAGCTGCAGCACCACCAGCTACAGCGCCACCAGCTACCATAACAGGAGCAGCAGCAGATACGCCGAATTCTTCTTCGATTGCTTTAACAAGTTCTGAAAGTTCAAGAACTGTCATAGATTTGATTTCTTCAATAAATGTTTCTATTTTGCTCATTTTTATTTACCTCCGTAATAAAATTTTGTTATTTTTAATTATTCAGCATCAGCAGTTTCAGCCGGTGCTTCTTCGCTTGCTTCAGCCGGAGCTTCAGCAGCTTCTTCTGCAGGAGCTTCCTCAGCGGGAGCTTCTACTGTTTCAGCCGGTGCTTCTTCTGCAGGTGCAGCTTCTTCAGCCGGAGCTTCTGTAGCTTCTTCTGCAGGTGCAGCTTCCTCAGCGGGAGCTTCTGTAGCCGGTGCTTCTTCTACTGCAGCTTCTTCAGCGGCCGTAGCTTCTTCACCGTCGCCCTTTTTCTCAGCAACTGCATTAAGAGCAACTGCGAGACCACGAACTGTACCAAGGAGAGCAGAAGCAAGCATTGTGAGCAGAGCTTCTCTTGATGGCAGGTCTGCAAGAGCGTTGATTTCGTCGAGGGAAAGAACTTTTCCATCTGCGAAACCGGATTTGAAAGAGATTTCAAGTGTTGAATTTTCTTTAACGAAGTCTTTGAACACCTTCGCCGGAGCAACTGCGTCATCAGCAGCTGTAGCAATAGCTGTTGTACCGTCAAGAACTGCTTCAAGTTCATCAAGGCCTGCTTCTTTAACAGCAAGTTTTAAGAGAGTGTTTTTAACAACCTCATATTTAACACCTGCTTCTCTGAAGCTTTTACGAAGTTTTGTGTCCTGTTCAACGTTAATACCTTTATAGTCAACCAGTACGCCGGCAGCAGCATTTTTAAGTCTGTCAGCGAGGTCTGTAACTACCTGTTTTTTCTGTTCCAGAACTTTTGCGTTTGGCATGTAATTCACCTCCTAAATTATTCCAAATCGTTATATAAGCATTGTTATATAAAAATTTAAGCGCTTTGCCCAAAGACAAAGCGCTTTTATATAAATACACAGATTTATACAATTTATTTGCGCTCCTCGGCAGGACTTACCGTATGCCTACTGTCTTTGGAACAAAAAATATTATATCATATTATTTACAGCTTGTCAAGAAAAAATTAATCGCCTAATTTAGCAGGATTGATTTTTATTCCAGGACCCATTGTAGAAGCGATAGAAACGCTCTTGAGATACTGGCCTTTTGCAGCTGCAGGTTTTGCTTTAATTACAGCATTTAAAAGTGTGGAATAGTTTTCGAAAAGCTTGTCAGCTCCGAAAGAAACTTTACCAACCGGACAGTGGATAATGTTTGTTTTATCCAATCTGTATTCGATTTTACCTAATTTAATTTCTTTAACAGCTTTAGCAACATCCATTGTAACTGTGCCGGCTTTCGGGTTAGGCATAAGTCCTTTAGGACCAAGTACTTTACCGAGACGACCAACAACACCCATCATATCCGGTGTTGCAACGATGATGTCGTAATCAAACCAGCCATCATTCTGGATTCTTGGGATAAGTTCTTCAGCACCTACAAAATCAGCACCTGCTTCTGTAGCTTCTGTAGCTTTATCTCCTTTTGCAAAAACTAAAACTCTGACAGCTTTACCTGTACCGTGGGGGAGAATAACCGCACCACGAACCTGCTGATCTGCATGACGTGAGTCAACGCCCAATTTGATATGAGCTTCAACTGTTTCGTCGAATTTAGCTTTCGGCATTTTTGTTAAAATGTCACAAGCTTCTTTAAGATCATACAAGGCTGTTTTATCGTACAATTTAACACTGTCCTGATAATTTTTTCCTCTTTTCAATTTTTTACCTCCTAAAGTGGTTACGCGAAAAACCCTGTAGATTTTTCTCCCACGTTTTTAAAACCGTTTAAACGGTCAGCGACTTGAATCAGTCTTCAACAACGATACCCATACTTCTTGCAGTACCTTTGATCATGCTCATAGCTGATTCAATGTTAGCAGCGTTAAGGTCAGGCATTTTCTGTTCAGCAATTGCCTGTACGTCTGCTTTTGAAATTGTAGCAACTTTAGTTTTATTCGGAACTCCGGAAGCTTTGTCAAGCTTGCATGCTTTCTTGAGAAGAACAGCAGCAGGGGGAGTTTTTGTGATAAAACTAAAAGATCTGTCTGCATAAACTGTAATTACAACAGGGATTATGAGACCTGCATCTTTTGCTGTTTTTTCGTTGAATTCCTTACAAAACTGCATAATGTTAACACCATGCTGACCCAGTGCAGGACCAACCGGTGGCGCAGGAGTAGCTTTTCCGGCAGGGATCTGTAGTTTTATAAAGCCTGCGATTTTTTGAGCCATTTTTTGCACCTCCTTAATAAATGCAATGTGGTAATGACAGATACACTAAAATTTTGTATCCTCCCACTATATAACCTGTCGCCGAAAGGCGAATGTTACCTTATTCTATAGCCTCTACCTGATTAAGGTCAAGGTCTACTTCTGTTTCTCTACCCATAAACAAATCAACTGAAAGTTTAACTTTGCCTTTTTCGGCAGATATTTCAATAACCTTACCGAGATATCCGTTAAGCGGACCGTCAGTAATTCTTGCCATATCACCAAGTTCAAAGTCAATAACAATGGGTGAAGATTCAATTTTCATAGTTTCAATTTCAGTGTCTGTAAGCGGTACGGGTTTTGATTCCGGACCAACAAATCCTGTTACGCCACGAATGTTTCTGATTGCGTGCCAGGCATCATCAGACATAATCATTTTAACAAACACATATCCGGGGAAAATCTTATGTTTGATTTCCTTTTTGGTTTCGCTGTTAACCTCAATTTCTTCCGGAACGCGAATATCAACGATCTGCTCGTGTAATCCGCGGTTTTCAACCATTTTCTGAATGTTGGTTTCAACCTTTTTTTCATACCCTGAATAGGTGTGGATTACATACCATTTAGCAATTTCAGCCATATAAGCAAAAAGCAGCCGGGGGCCACTTTTCTTCTCTCCTTTTCAAAGTAGTTTAAGTCTGGTTGATTATGGAATTAATGCTCCAACACCTAAATGTAACAAATAGTTAACTAAGGAAAGGAAAGCACCCATAATTATAACAGTAACTATAACTACAAGAGTGTCTTTGAAAAGCTTTTTGGGAGTAGGCCAGATAATTTTTTTGAATTCACTTTTGATGGATTTAAAGAAATTAGCTATTCCGCTACCCATTCTGGCGAAGATATTTTTCTTTTTTTCTTTATTTTCTGACATGACTATCCTCCAATGGCAGAAATAATTCCCGCCCCTGTATTATTTTGTTTCTTTGTGAAGTGTGTGCTTTTTGCAGAATCTGCAATACTTGTTCATTTCAAGTCTATCAGGATCGTTTTTCTTGTTTTTAAAAGTATTATAGTTTCTCTGTTTGCATTCGCCACAAGCTAAAGTTATTTTAACTCTCATCGTATTTTCCTCCTGTTTTTAGTATAACCAAAAAAGCTTTATGGATGAAAAATCCATAAGGCACTCTTTATTCTACCATATATAAAAAGGTTTGTCAACAAAAATTTTGAAAAAATATGACATATTTATTAAATGGTAATAGTGGTGCCTTTGTTCAACATATATAAATATTTTTCCCTGCAGGGCAGTTTTGTGATTTTCTCGGCGGCCTTTGCATAAAGCTCAAGCTGAGTTTTATACATCTTTTCCGTTTCCTCGCTCAAATACCTGTCGGTTTTGAAATCAAGAACAATAACGTGACCGTTTTCAATAAACATACAGTCAATAATTCCCTGAATAAGAACCTTATCTTCTTCGGGAGCGTACTGATTGCCGGAAATATCACTTTGTGGTGCAAGTATATTGAATGATTCCTCGCGAAGTACCTTTTCGGCAGACGAAAGCCTTTTGCCGAGCGGGGTGCCAAAAAATCCTGCAATTGCAGAAATATTTACAAACGGAAGTTCGTTTTCCTGCAGGAGTCCTGCATGGATGAGCTCTCGGCAGCATTCACTTACAGTTTCTTCCGTTACGTCTTTAAGCGGAACGTGCCTGAGCACAAGATGGTTTATGATGCCTGCCTGAGCCGGACTTATGCTTTGTTCCGTGTCAAGCACAGAGGATTTAAGCACAGTTTTTGCGGAAAGCTTTGCCGAAAGAGCATCATCAAAGTCAAAACGGCGTTTAAGCTCACTGACAGAAAACTTAGTCGGCATCGAAGAAGATGACAAATAAGGATATTTATATTCAAGAGCATCACGAACACTGTCGCTTATATTTATATCTGCTTTTGCGTTAGTCTCCGGTTCAGGTGCTTCATCAGCATAAACATAGGTATCAGGTGATGTATCAAGAATGATTTCATCCGTAAGTGAATATTTAAGCCAGTCAAGATAAGCAGCGGAATGAACCATAAGCGGCAGGGGAATGCGGTCACAGTTATACGACATCTCCTGCATATCATCTGCCATTTCCGATATATCATTCACAACGGCGGTGCATATCAGCTTATGCTTTGCTCTTGTCATTGCAACGTACATTACGCGCATTTCCTCGGATATATTTTCAATATGAATTTTTTCTTTTATTGCTTCTTTTGAAATAAGCGGGAAATGTACTTTTTTATCAAAATCATACGCCTCGACGCCAAGTCCGAGTTTTCTGTGCAAAAGAAGGTTGCCGGAATAATCGCTGGAATGGAATTTTGTATGACATCCTGCGAGGAATACAACAGGGAACTCAAGACCTTTCGATTTATGGATTGTCATAATCCTTACAACGTTGCTTGATTCCGATAAGGTTTTTGCACTTCCTGAATCGCTGTGCACCTGAAGTCTGTCCATATATTCGACAAACCCGAAAAGTCCTCCGCCCGATGCGGCGGAAAAGCTTTTGGCGTGCTCGGTCATAAGACTCAGGTTTGCGCATCTCTGTTTGCCGCCGGGAAGACCTGCGGCAAAAACTTCAAGTCCTGATTCATTTAATATATAAGGAACAAACTCTGCAACGGGTTTTGAAACGACAGCATCACGCCATTTGTTCAGTTTATTCAGAAAACCGGCACATTTGAGAGCTGTTTCATCATCTCCGGTGGAGTATGCTTTCAGTGCATCAAAAAGCATTCCCTTTTTGCTGTATCTTATTTTAACAAGGTCGTTTTCATCAAAATTAAACAGCGGACTGCGAAGCACACCCGTCAGCGGAATATCGGACGACGGGTTGTCAATAATACGAAGGATTGACAGGAAAAGTCCGACTTCAAGAGTTTCAAAATATCCACGTCTGCTGTCAAGATAATAGGGGATACCGCAGGTTTTGAATTCCTGTTCAAGAGCCTCGGATTTTTGCCCCATACCTCTGTATAGTACAACAATATCCTTATATTTATATCCTTCATTTATCAGCTTTGCAATACGGGACGAAATAACCTTTGCTTCAAGCTCATATTTATTTTCGCATTGTGTATCGGCATCGGAAGATGCAATAATAAGCTCACATCTGTCCTTATCTGTAGGCTGCGGCGGATTATCCTCACGGTAATACAGCTTTTCGCTGTCGGTATATTCCATTTCGCCGACATAAGTGCTCATGATACGAGAGAAAACATGATTTACATAATCAAGCACTGTACTGCTGCTGCGGAAATTCTTATTAAGCGAAATTTTTTCTCCGCCCGACTTTTCATCGGCATAACGGATACTTTTATCAATGAAAATTTCAGGGTCTGCCTGACGGAATTTGTATATGCTTTGTTTGATATCACCAACCATAAACATATTGCAGGATGCACCGTTTTCCTTTCGTGAAACCAATGAAAACAGCTCTTCCTGAACAGGGTTACAGTCCTGATATTCATCAACAAGAATATATTTGTATTTATCTTCAAGCTTTTTGGCAACACCATTTTCGCTGTCGCGGAGAATCTTGAGAGCCATATGCTCAAAATCACCGAAATCGAGTGCTGCTGCCTCACGTTTTTTCTCGCTGTATATTCTGTCAAGAGTGCAAACAGCATCCTTAAGACACGTAAGCAAAGGATACATATTGCCAAGGTCCCGGCGTACGTTTTGTGACGGCATTTTTGCAATAATGGCAATCATATTCTTTGCCGAATCCTTTATCTTTTCGCGTGCATTTTTAAGGTATTCTATTGCAAATTCGTCTGCATCCTTAGGCTTTCTTGCAAGGGTGCAAAATGCAAAGCTTTCGGCAACGGCAAAAAGCTCATCCCATGTACCTGAAAAAGCATTGCGAAGCTTTTTAAGCCCTGCTTCGTCATCGGCAAAGGTTTCCGCATAAGAAGAAATGCCGTATTCAAGAGCACGGTTTTTTATTTCCTCTGCCTGTGAAACAAGACCGTCGAATTTGATTTTATAGCCTTGTTTTATTTCACGTATCCATTCAAGAGCGTCAATATCGGGCAGATTATCGGGATTATACTTTTCTGCCTGCATTTCAAGCCATTCAAGCGGATGAGAAAAGCTTGAAATAAACCCATATATTTTTATAATTTCGGAAATAAGCTTATCGTCGTTTCCGCCTCCGAGCCATTTGCACAGGTTTGAAACAAGCTCGGGATTTTTGCCGCCGTACATTTCTTCAAGCATCTGTTCAGCGGATGAAATCTTCATAAGCTCCGCTTCGCCTTCTTCAAGAACACGGAATCTCGGGTCTATGTCAAGAAGAAAGAAATTACTGCGGATGATATCAAGACAAAACGAATGGATGGTCGTAATGCTTGCACGTGATATAAGTGAAAGCTGACGGTTCAAATGACGAGCCTTTTTTGGTGAAACCTGCCCGCTTGCAATTGCATCGGAAATTTTGCCGCTGATACGGCTTTTCATTTCAGCAGCTGCCGCATTTGTAAATGTAACAATAAGAAAATCCGTAACATCGGTATCTTCATTAAGGATAATATTAAGAACTCGTTCGGACAAAACGGCAGTTTTACCGCTGCCTGCGGCGGCGGTAACAATAATGTCTTTGCCAAGTGTTTCTATTGCTTTTTTCTGATCGGGAGTAAACTCAGGCATTGTTTTCACCGCCCATCTTTTCAAGTTCTTTTATAATATCTTCTTTTGGAAGAAAATCAATATTCTTATATTTTCCGCCACAAAGCGGGTCAAACAGACAAGCCTGTTTAAAACTGCAGTATTCGCATCCGTTGACAGACGGTGTTTTAACGGGAGCAATGTCGGTTTTGCCTCCTGCAAGCTCTTTTCCTATCTGTCTTATGATGGTATGAAGTCTTTTGCGCATACCTGCAAACTGAGCAGCGCTTGCAACCGAAGAATGCTTTGAATAGTCTCCGCTTTTAAGATAGCTTACGGGGATAACCGAGCTTTTATCGGTAAATGTATTGTCCATAGCACGAATAACACCTTCGTCTTTAAGCACAAGACCTTTCATACGGAATTCGTCTTCAATACTGCCTTTATCCTGTTCAAGAACAGGGTCATTAAACCTGAAATAGAGAATCCCTGCAGGAGATGCATTTTCAAGGTCGCAAAGTCTGTCAAGATATACCATAAGCTGCAGTTCAAGACCGTAATACATATTTGATACGTCAAAACTGCGACTACCGGATTTGTAGTCAATAACACGGATAAAACGGTTGCCGTTTTCGTCCACATACATATCAGCACGGTCAATTTTACCTTTAAGACTTACGGTTTTACCGCCAATATCAATTTTAAGCGGAGTATATTTGCTGCCGTTTGCAAATTCAATTTCATATCCAAGAGGAACAAACGCTCCTGCGCGAAGATGCTTTGCAATAAACAGAACAGAGGTTATAAGTGTGGATTTAAGGCGAATAAGAAGCCATGTTCTGCGGTTTGATGAATAGCCGAACATTTCGCTTACTTCACTGATTTTCTCATTCACAATACGCTCGGTTTCGGTAAGGATAAAATCTTCGGGCGCACTGCTCCAGTTATATCCGGCAGAATTTATGTTGACGGAAAGCTTTTCAATAACATCGTGCATAATGCTGCCCGTATCGGTATTCTGAAGCATACTGTTTTCGCGTTCTTTAAGACGCAGTATATAGTTAAGATAATATGAGAACGGACATTTTGAAAAACGCTCCATTCGTGATACGCCGAGCGAAATGAAATCATTTTTGTAAACAGAGCTCAGAACATCTGCATTCAATGTGGCTGTTTTGGGTTTGAAACGGGATGCCGCTTCAAAAAGATTGAGCTTTTCGTTCCAATCCGGATTTTCGGCAAACCATTTTCCTGCCTCGTCCCACTTAGCGTCATAAGGCAGCTTTGATGATACGTTTCTGACATATAAATCAAATGTCGGACCGGGGGATGAAATCATATCCGCAGATGCAACATCATCGGTAAGAATATAGTTATTTGCCTTTATACCAAACATTTTTTCAAATCTTGAAATAAGTCTTGCAGGAAGCAGACTTCCGCCCATCGCATCTGAAATAGGATAGGTTATTTCAAGAGCTTCCGACGGGAATGTAAGTATATTGTAAATAGTATAATTTTCTTCAAAAGTTTTTAAATACGACGTGTCGGAAAGGGGCATATCATTTTCTTCAAATACCCTTTTATCGCTGTCGTTTATAAGACCGCCGTCGCTGTAGGCAGACGGATAAACGCCGTCGTTTACACCTATTGCAAATGCGATTTTTGCAGTTCCCTCAGGCTTATCGGAAAGTACTCTTATAACGTCGATAGCGGTTGGAATAACACCTATATCGTGAGCGGAAAAACCTGTGGTAAGAAGATCATAAAAACCGGTAATGTCGGTGTTTGTATCACCTAAAATATTTGCAAGCTCATCAAGAACATCAACAAGTGTGTTCCACACCTGAGCATAATATGATGCTTCCTGAATATCAGAATATTTAAACCTTTCCACAAGTCCGTCAATGGTCTCGCGAAGGTGGATTTCATTCATAAAAGCATACATTGCCCTGCAATATTCTTTTATTGTTTTTGCGTCGGAAATTATATTTTTAAGGTCAATAACAGGAGTAATAACCTCATTTTTAACGGAATTAACGAGAGTAAGGAACTCTTCACTGCTTTCGTAAGCACCGGCAAAGGAGGGGGTGTATTTCCAGTCCTCACCGTTTGTCCACAGCTTGCCGCGGATACCGGTTGCAGTAATATAGTTTTCAAGTAAATCAATTTTATCGGGGTCATCACTTGCAAACCCTGATTTAAGATAATCAAACACGCTTTCATAGCTGAAATTACGGATGATTATGTTAAGTGCGGACATAACTGCCGTAACCGCAGGAAGAGCAAGTGCATTCTGATTTCCGGATATAAAAACAGGGATTTCGAATTTTGAAAAAACCCGCTCGATTGCAATTGAATAAGCTTCTTTATTTCGTGCAATAACGGCAATATCTTTGTATCTGTATCTGCCGCTGCGAACAAGACTTTCGATTTGCCTTGCAACATAGGTTATTTCATCTTCAATATCGTTAAAAACGGAAATGCTAAGATTACCGGAAGACGGGCAGGGGACATCAGTTTCCTTGTCACAGCAGCTTACAAAATGCTGCATTTCAGGAAACTTATCAAATTTCTTGCACTCTGCAAGAACAATATCTTCATTGAGGCGGATACCTGCTTTTTGGGCAAGAGCTTTGATTCTGCCGGCAGTTTTTTTCTGCATATAAAACAGGTCGTCCTCGTCTGCAGGTTCGGTATTATTGCAGGTGAATGTGAAATAAACGTCGCGAGCCTGTGAAATAAGCTCGTTTATAACGTTCATCTGATTGGGTGAAAAGAAAGAAAATCCGTCAAATATAATGCAGCTGTCTGCAAAATAATCGGGATTTTCAGCGATAAGACCCGCAAGTATGCCCGTTTCGTCATCGGCATCTTCAAACTGGTTTTCCATAATACGTTCATACTCGCTGTATATTAAAAATAAATCATGCAGTTTAAGGCACAAAGCATCATCATCGGTTGAAGCTGAAAGATTTTTCAGCATATCCGGTGTTATGCCGTGTATTTTAAATTCGCCAACCGTGTCGGACACAAGAGAAGCAAACCCTTTATGTCTTGCAGGCTTTTCAAGAATTTTAAATTCACCTTTAAGGTTCTGGCAAATGCTGCTTAAAATCATGGCTCTGCCGCTTTTACCAAGCTTTGTATATCCGCCCCGGCCGTATAAATTAGCAAGCTCGGTATAAAGTCTTTTGAACGACAAAACACTAACGGAAGCACTGCTTGATGCCCCAAATTTTCCGGCAACAAGAGTTTCCGCCACGTAAGATGAGCTTTCCGGCACAATATATATTCGCTTGGCAGCGGAACCGGAGCTTGCAAAAATATCCATAGCATAAGATGTTTTTCCGCAACCTGCGCTTCCGACAATCATTTGTAAAGCCATGATTTTCCTCCATTAAATTTTCTTAAGGAATGTTTCGTTTGCGAATCTGCGATATTCCTGGAATGTTCCTTCTTCAATAGCCGCACGGATATCTTCCATAAGGGAATTATAGAAATACAGATTATGGAGAACACAAAGGCGCATACCCAGCATTTCTCCGGCTTTAAGAAGATGGCGGATATAACCTCTTGAGAAGTTTCTGCATGCAGGACATCCGCAGTCCGGATCAATGGGCAGCGGATCTGTTGCATACTTGTTGTTCATTATGTGGAGATACCCTTTTTTAGTGAAAATAGAGCCGTGACGCGCGTTTCTGCTCGGCATTACGCAGTCAAAAAAGTCAACCCCTCTTGCAACGCCTTCAACAATGTTGACAGGAGTTCCAACGCCCATCAGATAACGGGGTTTATCCTCCGGCATAAACGGTTCAACCGCATCAATAATATCGTACATTTCTTCAGCGGTTTCGCCAACGGCAAGTCCGCCAATTGCATAGCCGTCAAGGTCAAGCTTTGCAATTTCTTTCATATGGTTGATTCGAAGGTCGGGATATACACCACCCTGATTTATTCCGAAAAGCATCTGTTTACGGTTGATGGTATCTTCTTTTGCATTAAGCATATCAAGATGTGTTTTACATCTTTCGAGCCATCTTGTTGTACGTTCGGTGGACGCCTTTACATATTCGTAAGGGGACGGATTTTCAACACATTCGTCAAACGCCATTGCAATGGTTGATGCAAGGTTTGACTGAATCTGCATGCTTTCTTCAGGACCCATAAAAATTTTTGCCCCGTCAACGTGAGATGAAAAATAAACGCCTTCCTCCTTGATTTTGCGAAGAGAAGAAAGGGAAAACACCTGAAACCCGCCGCTGTCGGTAAGAATGGGCTTGTCCCAGTTCATAAATTTGTGAAGTCCGCCAAGCTCGCGTATAACTTTATCACCGGGGCGAACGTGCAGATGGTATGTATTTGAAAGCTCCACCTGACAGCCTACATCTTTAAGGTCAAGTGCGGAAATTCCGCCTTTAACAGTTGCGCTTGTGCCTACATTCATGAACACGGGTGTCTGAATGGTACCGTGCACTGTAGTAAACTCGCCACGGCGCACACGGCCGTCTTTTTTTAATATTTTAAACATAATTTTGTTGTCCTTTCATAAATATACTTCTATTGTATCATTAATTGTGCAATATTTCAATATTTTTTTACATTTAGATATTGATTTTTAATACTTATTGTTTTATAATTATATATGTATAATTAGGAGGGGTATGTATGAATGCAACAGCCTTGAAATATGCTGTGCTGGGACATCCTGTGGCACACAGCCTGTCTCCTGAAATTCAAAATTCGTTTTTTGAACTTACAGGATATAACGGAGTTTACTACGCATTTGATGTAGAGCCTGATGAGCTTGGCGAAATAATTCCGTTTTTAAAAAAATATTTCTGTGGATTTAATCTTACAATCCCGTTTAAAGAAAGAATAATTCCATATCTTGATTACATAGATGATGCCGCAAAGGTAAGCGGCAGTGTAAACACAGTAGCAGTGAGGGATGGAAAGCTTTACGGCTATAGTACCGACGGTGCCGGTCTTTACGGTGCTTTTGCAAAAGAAGGCGTTGAATTTAAAAATAAAAGCGTTATTCTTGTCGGTTCTGGCGGCGTTGCCCGTGCGGCACTTTTTGAAGCACTCCGTAATTCCTGCAGCGTATATATAGCTGCACGAAACAAGGAAGCTGCGTCGGCACTTGCGGCAGATGCAAAAGAATTTTTCGGTAAAAATGTAAATATTTGTCCGCTTAATGAAATAAACGGGCATTATGACATAATGATTAACTGCACTCCGGTCGGTATGCATCCGAATACAGAAGGTATTCCCGTAACGGCAGAGGATATTGAAAAATGCAACGTTGTTTTTGATACCGTTTATTCGCCAAGAAACACAAAGCTTTTGCAGCTTGCAAAAAAGCTTGGCAAAAAAACAATCGGCGGAATAAATATGCTTGTTCTGCAGGGAATTGCATCTCAGGAAATATGGCGTGGCGAAACCTTCAGCAACAGTGATAAAGAAAAAATCATAAAAATGCTCAGTCCCGAAAACATAATCCTTACAGGGTTTATGGGCAGCGGAAAAACAACCGTCGGCAAGGTTCTTGCTGAAAAGCTCGGTATGGACTTTGTTGATGTTGATAAAGAAATTGAAAGAAATGAAAATAAAGCAATTTCGGACATATTTGCCGAAAACGGTCAGGAATATTTCCGAGAGCTTGAAACGAAATATTTAAAAGAAATATGCGGCAAAAAGGGTCAGGTGATTTCAACCGGCGGCGGTGCTGTTTTAAAAAGCATAAACGTATCGGTTATGAAAAAGTCCGGAAAAGTAATTTTTCTTGATGTACCTGCAGATGAAATAAAACGCCGCCTTATAAATGATAATACAAGACCTGTTCTTCAGGCAAATTCTTTTGATTCGGTGTATGACGAAAGAATTGACATATATAAAAGAACTGCGGATAAGATTTTTGCCGGCAAAGAGTCGGAAAAACTTGCAGAAGAAATATACATACACTTAAATAATATTAAAAGGGGAGAATAAAATGTTTTCTGTAAAACTCAGCGAAATTATCAAAACCCTTAAACTGGAAAAACTTTATTGTACAGACGAAATGCTGGAAACTGAAATTGACTGTGCGGACGTTAACCGTCCAAGTCTTCAGCTTACCGGATTTTTTGACTATTTCAATCCCAAACGTATTCAGATAATCGGAAAGGTTGAAATGACCTATCTTGGCCAGCTTGATGAGGAAGAACGTAAAAAAAGAACGGAAGCACTTTTTTCAAAAGGTGTTCCGGCGGCAATAATTACAAGGGAAATGGAACCCTACCCCGAAATGTATGAACTTGCGACAAAATACGGTGTGCCGCTTCTCCGCAGTAATGATTCAACAAGCCGTTTTATGGGCGAGCTTATCAAAAATCTTAACGTATGGCTTGCACCGCGAATCACACGTCATGGTGTTCTTGTTGAAGTATACGGTGAAGGACTTCTTCTTCTCGGCGAAAGCGGAGTGGGTAAAAGCGAAGCCGCAATCGAGCTTCTGAAACGTGGTCACCGTCTTGTTGCGGATGACGCGGTTGAAATAAAAAAGGTTTCCGATTCAACACTTGTAGGTACATCACCTGAAATAATCCGCCATTTCATTGAATTGCGCGGTATAGGGATTGTAAATGTGCGTAATATATTCGGTATCGGTGCCGTAAAGGAAACGGAAAATATCAATCTTGTTGTAAACCTTGAACCGTGGCAGCAGGGCGTTGAATATGAACGACTTGGACTGGATAACGGTCATACTGAAATTCTTGATATTAAAATTCCGTCCATAACAATTCCGGTTAAGCAGGGCAGAAACCTTGCGGTTATTCTGGAGGTTGCGGCAATGAACAACCGTCAGAAACGTATGGGCTTTAATGCCGCTCAGGAGCTTAATCAAAGGCTTATGGAACAAGGCGGACTTTCATAAAAAGGGGTTAAATTTTAGTTATGGAAATAATAGCGGATTTACATACGCATACCATTGCAAGCACTCATGCCTACAGCACGGTAACTGAAAATGCTGCTGAAGCGGAAAGAAAAAACCTGCAGGTTATGGGACTTGCGGACCACGGTTTCAAATCGTCGGATGCACCGCATATTTATTATTTTATAAATCTTTACAGAATACCGCGTAAACTTGGAAATGTAACCATTCTTCGCGGTGTTGAAGCAAATATTGATATAAACGGCAATCTTGATATGGACGAATATCCTAAAATATTTGACCGCCTTGATTATGCCATTGCAAGCATGCATGCATCAACAATGGAAATGGGGCATACTAAAGAAGAATATACTGCGGCGTGGCTTAAAGTAATCAAAAATCCGCGCGTTGATATTCTCGGTCATATGGGCGATCCAAGATATCCGTTTGATATTGATACAGTAATAAAAGAGGTGGCAAAGGCGGGAAAAATTGTTGAAATAAACAATTCCTCGCCCGAGACAAGAAAAGGCTGTGAACCTGTTTGTCTTGAAATAATTGAAACCTGTAAAAAATACGGTGTTCACATAACACTAAGCTCAGATGCTCATTTCTGGAGTATGGTCGGACAGTTTGACTGGGCAATGTCGATAGTTGAAAAAACAAGTTATCCCAAAGAACTTATTGTCAATTCTTCAGTAAAAAATCTTGAGGCATATTTTAATAACAGAGAAGGAAAGGGAAAAATAGATTTTTAGGGGGATAAAAATGAGGATAGGAATCGACCTTGGCGGAACAACAATCAAAGCAGGACTTGTAACGGAGGATGGAAAAATCCGCTATAAATCTGCAATTCCGACAGGAGCACAAAGACATTACACGGAAATTCTTGCCGATATGGCAAAGCTTGCAATCAAAGTATGTGAGGATACAGGATATTCAATTGACGATATAACATCAATCGGAATCGGAAGTCCGGGCAGCTGTGATGCAAAAAACGGCGTACTTGTTTATGCCAATAATATAAACTTCCACAACGTTCCTGTAAGGGAAGAAATGCAAAAATATATAAACAAACCGATTTATCTTGAAAATGATGCAAATGTTGCGGCATATGCAGAATATTGTATGGGCGACAAAAATGAGGAATGCTTTATTGCAGTTACACTCGGAACAGGTGTTGGCGGCGGAATAATCATGAACGGAAAAATCTTTTCGGGTTATAACGGAGCCGGCGGCGAGCTTGGTCACATGGTAATAAAGAAAGATGGCGCTGCCTGCACCTGCGGCAGAAAAGGCTGCTGGGAAGCATATGCATCGGCAAGCGCCCTTATTGCACAGACAAAAAGAGCAATCATTGAAAATAAAAATAGTATTATGAATGATATGATTGACGGCAATATTGATAGAGTAGATGGAAAAACCGCATTTGATGCGGCTAAGCAAGGCGATAAAGCAGCGCTTGAGGTAGTAAAAAAATACGCTGAATATGTAGGCTGCGGAATTGCAAATATAATAAATATATTCCAGCCTGAAAAGGTTGTTATCGGCGGCGGAATTTCCAATCAGGGAGATTATCTTCTTAATCCGATAAAAGAATATTGTACACTCGAAGTATATTCAGGAGCTAACATAGGTGGCATCAATATTGAAATTGCAAAACTCGGTAACGATGCAGGAATAATTGGTGCGGCACTTTTAAATGAATAAAAAGAAAAGGGGAAATAAAAAATGGTAAAACGTGGATTTTGTTGTCCGGCAGACATCGAAAAAGTAAGAAAAGTAAAGGAAGCAGGATATGACTATGCAGAAGTTGCAGTAGTATTCCTTATGGATCTTTCCGACGAAGATTTTGAAGTTTTTGCAAAAGAATTTAAAGAAATCTGGGGAAGTGCATATTCACATGCAGGTCTTTTCCCGGGAACAGTTCCTGTTGCAGGCCCTGAATTCGATAAAGAAAAAATTACTGCATATCTTGAAAAAGCCCTTGGCAGAGTGCAGACACTCGGTGGAAAATTTGTTGTATTCGGCAGCGGCGGCTCAAGAAAAATTCCGGAAGGATTTTCAAGAGAAGAAGGTATGGCACAGATTGAATGGGCGGCACGCGAAGCCGGCAGAGTTGCTGAAACAAAAGGCATAACTATTGTAATGGAAGAACTCCGTAAAGAAGAATGTAATACACTTAACAGCATCACAGAAACATATGCTTTTGTTAAAAAAGTAAATCATCCGGCAGTTAAACTTCTTGCGGATTATTATCATATGGTGCAGGCAGGCGAAGGTATGGATGAGCTCGTGAAATTTGCGGACGAAATCCGTCATATGCATTTTGCAGAACCTGTAAACCGTACAGTTCCTAATGTAAAAGACGATTTTGATTATAAAGAATTTTTCGCACTTCTTGACAAAATCGGCTATACAGGCGGAGTTTCCGTAGAAGCAAGAGTAAACGATTTCGATAACGAAGTAAAAGAAGGTATTAAAGTTTACGCCTAAGGCTTATGGGGTTCTACACCCCTCGCTTAATGCATATTACTAAAGTAAAATAATTTGTTTTGGGGGACCTATGAAGATTATACAGAAAATTATATCGCTTGCAGGCGAAACAAACGTTAAACTTAATGAGCCTATGCATAAGCATACCACCTTTAAAATCGGCGGTCCTGCGGATATTTTTGTAACCCCGGAAACAAAAGAGGCTCTTCTTGAACTTATAGGATTTTGTAAAACCGAAAATATTCCCGTAACCGTGGTCGGAAACGGCTCAAATATGCTTGTTTCCGATGACGGAATTGACGGTGTCGTAATATGCACAGAAAAAATAAATTATGTAAACCTCGAAAATGATATTATAACCTCGGGAGCAGGTGCATTTCTTGCAGTGGTTGCAAACACTGCGGCAAGGGAGAGCCTATCCGGTCTTGAATTTGCTGCAGGAATCCCCGGAACTGTCGGCGGCGGCACATTTATGAATGCCGGCGCGTACGGCGGTGAGCTTAAGGATGTAATTGAAACCGTAACGGCACTTGATTCCGATGGAAATGTTAAGGTCTTTAAATCTGCGGAATGCGGATTCGGATACAGAACAAGCATTTTCGGCGGAGGATATGTAATTCTTGAAGTAACATTTAGGCTTAAAAAAGGTAATAAAGAAGAAATTCTTGATACAATGAAAGATTTAAGTCAGAGAAGACGTGATAAACAGCCGCTTGAATATCCGAGTGCGGGCAGTACTTTCAAACGTCCGGAAGGATATTTTGCAGGCAAACTTATTGAAGATGCAAACCTTAAAGGATATACAATCGGCGGAGCGCAGGTGTCTGAAAAACACAGCGGATTTGTTATAAATAAAGGCGGTGCAACAGCGCAGGATGTGCTTGAACTGGTTGAACATATAAAGAAACAGGTAAAAGAACAGTCCGGCGTTGATTTGCAGGAAGAAATAAAGCTGATAGGAAGACAGGGGAATTTATGAAGATTTTAATTGTAACCGGTATGTCAGGTGCCGGAAAAAGTAGTGCAATACGTGTTCTGGAGGATATAGGATATTACTGTGTAGATAATATGCCTCCGGCTCTTTTGTCGCCGTTTATAGAGGTGTGCCAGTCAACGGGTAAAATGGATAAAATTGCCCTTGTTATTGACCTTCGCGGCGGTGATTTGTTTAATCAGCTTTTTGAATCCCTGAATGAGCTTACACAGCTTAAAATTGAGTATGAAATAATCTTCCTTGATGCAACCGATCAAAGCCTTGTAAAACGTTATAAAGAAACAAGAAGAAACCATCCGCTTGCAGAAGGCGGGACAATCATGGCAGGTATCCGTAAGGAAAGAAACCTTCTTTCGGAAGTGCGTAACCGCGCAAAATATATAATAGATACAACAAGCCTTAAACCGTCACAGCTTCGTGATGAAATGCATTCCATACTCATGGACGATAAGGAATATAAAGGTCTTGTTGTAAACGTAATTTCGTTTGGTTTCAAAAACGGAATTCCGCTTGATGTGGACCTTGTGTTTGACGTAAGATTTTTGCCTAACCCGTATTATGAAAATGCACTTAAACATAAAACAGGCACGAATAAAGAGGTACAGGACTTTGTTATGGGCTTCAAGCAAACAAGACAGTTTCTTGAAAAGCTTGAGGATATGATACAGTTTCTTATTCCGCATTATATTGAAGAGGGTAAAAATCAGCTTATTATTGCAATAGGGTGCACCGGCGGTAAACACCGTAGCGTAACAATTGCGGAAGAGGTAGGAAAGTTCCTTAAAGAAGCAAACTACAGAGTTGCAATTTCTCACAGAGATTATCTGAAAGACAGATAAATCTCTCTTGACACGACAGATAAAATGTGGTAAAATAATGGAGTTGATTTGATGGTTTAATCGAATCAACTCACGCATTATAATATGCAGATATGGCGGAATTGGCAGCTTAGAGCACGAGCGCTGCCGGTGGCAGAGCAAGCGAGTGTGAAAAGGTGCAGCGGTCAAAATCGAAGATTTTGGGAACCGCAAGGGGTCACGCGGACGCGGCTGCCATATTGTAAACTAACTAAATATGCAGATATGGCGGAATTGGCAGCTTAGAACACGAGCGCTGCCGGTGGCAGAGCAAGCGAGTGTGAAAAGGTGCAGCGGTCAAAAT
>JAFVVU010000043.1 GCA_017502065.1 Clostridia bacterium
TATAAAAGTTAATAAAAAAAGAACCGAAATCGGTTATATGCTTAACGAAAATGACCTTGTGGAGCTTTATATAAACGACGAATTTTTTGACGCGGAAACGGCGGATATGTCGTTTATGGATGCAGAAGGCAGAATTGACGTTATATACGAGGATGAACATATCCTTATTGTAAATAAGCCTGCAGGCATTATAGTTCACGAGGATAATAATATAAAAGGCGAAACCCTTATTGACAATGTAAAGAAATATTTGTATAATAAGGGTGAATATGACCCGCAGGCGGAAAACACGTTTGCGCCTGCGCTTTGTAACCGTATCGACAGAAACACGTCGGGTCTTGTAATTGCGGCAAAAACAGCCGCTGCACTCAGAGAAATGGCGGAAAAAATCCGCACAGGACAGGTGCATAAATATTATTATACGCTTGTAATGGGAACGCCATATCCACCTGAAGCGAATTTGTTTGCTTATCTTGTCAAAAACGAGGCAGAAAACAGGGTGCAGATTTTTGATGAGAGTGTGGATGGCGCACGCGAAATACATACCGAATATAAAACGGTAGAAAGCTTTGGCTGGGGCAGTATTCTGGAAATAAATCTTCATACGGGTCGTCCTCATCAGATAAGGGCGCATATGGCGCATATCGGCTATCCCGTAGCCGGAGATACGAAATACGGCAACCCGGGGTTTAATAAAAAAACAGGGCTTAGCCATCAGGTTCTTTCGGCATATAAACTTAAGTTTGATTTTGATGAAACTGAAGGCACACTCGGTTATCTTAACGGAAAAACAGTTTGCCTTGATAAAAATAAATGTGATGTATTTAAAACCGCAAAAAGAGTAGGGGGAAAATATAATGAATTATAAAGAAGATTCAGAAAAATCAAGAGCCTATAAAGAGGCACAGTTCGAAGAACTGAACAACTACATTGAAAATCTCCGCAAGGCGTCGGATGATGACAGAAAGGCATATTTTGTGCCCGATATGACATCACCCGAAGCATATGAAAAAAGCCTCGAAGGCTACAGAAAAGATTTTGCTGATATGCTTGGCTATCCGCTTAACTGTATTGACGATTTCAGAGGTGAAGACCCTGTCCTTACGGAAGAAACCTTCGTTTGTGAGGATGAGGATACAACCTGCCACCGACTTGTAATTTCCGTTGGCGACGGACTTTCCATATACGGACTTTTCTTCAAACCGAAAAAAGAAGGCAAACTTCCGTTTATGATAACGCAGTCCGGTCTTGGCGGTACACCGGAGGTTTGTTCAAACTTTTATGAAACCACCGGTAACTACAGTGATATGGTTGAACGAACATATACGCGCGGTATAGCAACCTTTGTTCCTCAGCTTATGCTTTGGGGCGATAACAGAGGCCCTGCATTTGACCGCTATGTGTTTGATAAAGACCTTAAACAGTGTGGCTCAAGTCTTACTGCAGTTGAAGTGTTTAAACTCAGAAGAGCATTTGACTACTTCGAAAAACGTGACGATATTGATGAAAACAGAATGGGTATGCTCGGTCTTTCCTATGGCGGCTTTTACACTCTGTTCACAACCGCACTTGATACCAGAATCAAGCTTGCGCTTTCATCATGCTTCTTTAACAACAGATATTTGATAAACAGGGATGACTGGGTATGGAATGAAAGTGCAAAGAAATTCCTTGACCCCGAAATTGCAATGCTTATCTGTCCAAGAAGACTTTGTATAGAAGTAGGTAAAACAGACGAAGGTTTTGCCTATGAAAATGTTGGACCCGAAGTGGAAAAGGTAAGAAAAACCTACGAAGCACTCGGTATTGCAGACAGATTTACATTTAATCCTCATCCGGAAGGACACGCCTTTGATAAATCAGATGCAGGTATGGAAATATTAAAGTATCTTTAATAGCCTGCTGAAAATGCGCTGATCACGCAGGAGAAATTATTTAAAAGGTGTAGTTTAAACTTAAAGAATAATGATAATTAATGAGAAATCCGCCGAAAGGCGGATTTTTTACATTTAATTCTCCTGCGCTACGGGTCCTCCTCACCTCTCGCAGTACCGATGTACAGCTTCGGGATTCGGATTACCCGTTCAGCATCATTTTCAGTGCGGCTTGCCTTCCGAAAATTACGCAACATAAAACAAAAAAGCTCCCGTCCGGGAGCTTTTTTGTTTAGGAGAGAGAAAATGAAAACTTTTATCTCAAGATTAATACATAATTTCGTTATTAATGTTTGCATAAAGGAAATCGCCTGTCATTGCATCATACATAAAATAGCTGCCTGATGCGCAAGAGATTTTATACGCAGGAATTACAGAAACAAGCTTGTGCACGGTATCTCTGTAAACATTACCGAGCGAATATCCTGTTTCAATAAGGGTTATTTCTTCGCCGACGGGATTTCTGTACGGATTTTCCGTAAAGTTAATCAGCACGCTTGTTATTGGTGTAAGCTGAGCTGCAGTTTTTGTTGAAATACTGCCTTCACCGTCAAACAAAATCCAGTATCCGCTTGCGGAAGCAATTCCTCCATTTTCTGCTGTTTCGGCAGAAATGCCGGTTTCAAAAATAACGCTGTTGCCGATAGACTGTTTAGCCGATACGGAAGAACCGGAAATTTCAATAAAGTTACTGTCTGCATAAATACCCATATTCTCAAAAGCCTGTTTATATCCGTCTTTTGAAACGGGAACGCTCACAGGAGCGGGGTCTGTAAAATAAAATTCGTTACCTGAAAAGGAGACGGTTTTTGATGCATCTCCACCCGTAAGAACGGAAGCCGCTTTATCATTGTCTGTCCAGGCATTTCGAAGTTCAACCATACCCATTCTCTGTATGGCGGTCGGAATAACCGATTTGTCGGTTTTAATGTTATTGCGACCGAGAATACTTATCGTATCTTCAATCATTGTGGCGTCAATTGTTGGCGCTGTATAGCTTGTCATTATTATGCTGGAAAGCAGCACAATGTCAATAACAAGAAAAACCAGTATAAGGATTGTTTTAACTCTTGTCCAATGCATGCGCTCACCTACTCTCTGATAATGGTTGTGTCGCTGAGGTCTTTTATTTTTGCACACCAGAGAATCTGTGTGTCGCCGCCGACAGTATGAACATAGGATTTATACAAATCAAGAACAGTTACCGAATCGGCAGAGTTTTCAAACTGCGAATATAAAAGGTCAACGGCTTTTATCATAGACGATGTGGAAACGCGCTCGCCTTCTGTGCGGAAACTGTACACATAATGTTTATATGAAACAATTTTGCCGTTTTCAAGGGTGATTGATATTGGATGAACGGTTTTGCCGTCATCCACAATTGTAACAGGTTTGCCGTTTATGAGATAGTCAATATTAATAACGGTTGAACCGCTGCGGTTTGTAATTCCGTACAAATCGGATGCTATATGAAGCTGAGTTTCGCCGATACCGCTGTCAATCATTATATTCTGTATAAGACTGTAAATGTTGCCGAGTGCACGAGTTCCGGCGCCGTCAGCTCCGTCGGTAACGGAAACACCTTCGTTTTCGGCGATATATTCAAGAACGCCGCTGTGTGAAAACTTTATGGTTCCGTTTTTATTTACAAACGTAGTCACGTCATCTTTTTCAACAAATCTTCGGGTAGAAGTCGGAGTAAACCCGAAAAGAGAAACAATTCTGTCCGATGCGGAGGGGTTATCCGTAATTTCCGCAAAAAGACGCGGAACAGAAACCGAAACCGTATCAACATTTTCATCTGTAAGACCCATTGTTATATAGGAATCAAGCAGAATATTGTGGGAAATTTCGGTTGCTTCCTGCTGACGGGCTTTATCAAACCCAAGCTCAAAAGCAAACGGAATATTTCCTGCAGAATCTGCTGAGATGTGCGCATCAATAAGTTCGGTCAATGCGGAAGAAGGAATTTCGGATACAAGCTTATAAATTCCGCCGGTACTGTAATCTTTAATATATACGTTAACTTTCTGAATTACACGGTCACCCGGTGTAAGCAGAATATACTGTGTTGCGGTTGCAGGAAGGTCGTCGCCGCCAACCATTGAAAGAAATTCTTTGCCGTATGCACTGCCGAAATCAAGAAAAACAGAAAAAGATTTAAGTGCTGCTGCAAATTCTTCTTCGGTTGCGGGAACGGGTTTGCTCTCACCTTCACCAATCTGTCCGGATAAATCAATAAGAGCATTGTAGCATTCCGAAAACTTATCGGTTCCTTTTTCGAGAATACGGCGTTTACCGCCGCCGGTAAGGATAAGCTGTTTCGGCATAATAATATCCTCGGCACTCACCGGTTCGGATTTTGATGATGCATCAAAAAGTCCAAAAAAGGATTTGCCTGCCGGATCTGCGTTGTATGACCAGATCCAGTTGCCGAACCACAGCCTGAAAAACAAAATCAGACTGAGGAAAATCAGAAAAATAAGGATTATATTTTTATAAAGCTCTTTTCGGTTAAGCCTTTGTCTTGCCATGTGTACACCTCGTGGAAACTGTATAAAAACAAAAATCGGGTTTGACACCAAACCCGATTAAAAATTAGCTGAATAAATTACCCAGAGCCTTGAACATATTTGCAGATGTGCTGCGGAAATTACTCCAGAAACTGTCAACAAGCAGGTTAATTTCAAGCTGAACAACCTGAGACGGTACTTCGGAAGCGTACGAAGAATCAACTCTTACCAGAATGTCGTTTTTACCTTCGGCAAGAGAAATACGCTGTGCAAAATAGCCACTTGCTCCTATTGTCTGGACAGCTGCGCATCCGTCAGTATATGCAAGAGTATATGCTCCGGTGGTTTTGTCTAAATAGTAAACACTAACGACAACGCCGCTTTTTGCAACGCCCGATAAAACATAATCGCTCTGTGTTGTTGTGGAAACAACCGTTTCGGGATTATAAATGTCTATGTATAACAAACCCTCGCTGTCCGGGCATCCGTACATAACGCTTGGTGCTGCACTTGCCATTACTGTAAAGGCAAGAAGTAAAGCAACTGTCATCGAAAGAATGGTTATTAATTTTTTATGCATTTGTAAAAAACCTCCTTCAATGATACTTTTTTCATTATACATATTATACATCGTTTATGTTACAAAACAATTACATGCGGTTTAAGATAAAGTAACATCTTCCTTACACGGAAACTGCATGATAACCTCGGTACCTTTACCTTCGCCGCTCTTTATGGAGATTGTGCCGTCGTGTGCGGCAACAAGCTCTTTTGCAATTGCAAGACCAAGCCCCGTGCCGCCGCTCTGACGTGAACGGGCTTTGTCAACACGGTAAAATCTGTCGAAAATATGCGGCACATCGTCTTTTGGAATACCGATTCCGTTATCTTTTACTTTAATATAAATTTTATCATATACACATCCGGCGGAAACCTTTATTGTGCCGCCCTCGGGAGTGTATTTGATTGCATTTGTAATGATGTTTGTAATAACCTGTTCAATGCGGTCTTTATTACCGTAGAACGGTTTTATTTTACCTGCAAACGAAAGAGACATTGCATGATTTTTGTTTTCTGCCTCAAACGAAAGCTTGTTTGTAATATCTGTAAGAAGAGCTGTAAGGTCAAACGGCTCTTTCGGCATATCGCTTTTATCGTAATCAAGTCTTGAAAGTGTTAAAAGGTCTGTTACAAGACGTGCCATTCGGTCGGCCTCGCTTGAAATAACATTAAGGAAATTCTTCATCATTTCAGGCGGCAGGTCTTCGGACTCCATAATGGTTTCCGAATAGGTTTTAACCGTGGTGATAGGTGTGCGGAGCTCGTGCGATACGTTGGAAACAAATTCGCGGCGCGACTGTTCCATAAGGTGCTGTTCGGTGATATCGCGGAGCACAACAATAACTGCTGCAACGCCTGCCGCTTCAGACCTTGCAATAGATGCAAAGAAAACCTGAATATTTCTGCCGTTTACAGTTATATCACGCTGAAGCGTTTCGTTGATTTTAAACCTGATTTCCGAAAGGGAAATATCGGCATCAACTTTATTGAAATAATCGTCAAATTCAATGAAATCAGGCGGTTCGGTTATGGAAAGGATTTTTTCTGCGGCGCGGTTCATATGAATAAGCTTGCCGCGCGAATCAAACGCCATAACCCCGTCGGTCATAAACATAAGAATTGTTTCAAATTTGTTCTTTTCTTCTTCAATTGTGGAAAGGTTGTTTTTCAGCCTGTCCGCCATTATATTGAACGTATGTGAAAGCTGACCGATTTCATCATCGGACCGCACGGTAATTTTGGTTTCAAAATCCCCTGCCGATAAGGATTCGGCTTTGTCAGTAAGGGAAATTATCGGCGAGGTAATGGTTTTGGACATAAAATAACCGAGGATAAAGGAAATAACAAGTCCGAAAAGCATTGCCTGCAGAATGATTGTAAGTACGGAAGAGGTGATATCGTTAAGCTCGTCTTTCGTATCCTTTGCGTAAATAACGTATTTTGCGCTGCCGCCTTTCATAACGGGTGCGGCATAATCCATATATGTTGTTTTATCGGAAACGTCACCACCGGTTCTGCCGTTCATTGCGGCAATAATGTTCGGCGTTTTTTCAACGTTGTCAACAATGCTTTTATCCGCGCGGTAAATAACGCCGCCGGTTTTTCCGTCAAGCACATAAACGTTACGCGAGCTAGATATGCCGATTCTGCCGGCGTATCCGTCAATAATGGACGCAATGCGGTCAATTGCATCGTCACTTTCCGATGCACTCACAATCTGCGAGAAAAAATCGCCCGCAAATGCGTTTTCAACATTGGACCGGAATTCGTTTATATAATAGTTTGAAATGGTTATTCTGAAAAAAGTACCGACAATAATGATGACGGATACAATCATCAGCGTAAACATTATAACGAGTTTCCATTTGATGCTTTTAAACATACCTGCTCCTTAAATTTCTCCGTTGAAATAATATCCCACGCCACGTTTTGTCATAACATATTTTGGGCTGGACGGGTCGGCTTCAATTTTTTCACGAAGTCTTCTTACGGTAACGTCAACAGTACGGTCATCGCCGTAGAATTCATATCCCCATACTTTTTCAAGGAGAGTTCCTCTTGAAAACACCTTTTCAGGCTGAAGTGCAAGGAATTTAAGAAGCTCAAACTCACGGAGCGTAAGGTCAACGGGATTTCCGCTTTCCGTAACCTCGTATCTGTCGCAGTCAATTTTAAGATTGCCCGATTCAATAACACTGCCGTTTGTACGTGTTTTCGGCTGTCCGTTTTCGGGCAAATCAGCAGAAAGACGGCGCATATTTGCTTTTATTCTTGCCGAAAGCTCTCTCATGCTGAACGGTTTGGTAATATAGTCGTCTGCGCCAATTTCAAGTCCGAGAATTTTGTCAACCTCTTCGGATTTTGCGGTAAGCATAATAATCGGAGCGTCGGACCATCCGCGGATGCTTTTGCAAACGTCAAAGCCGTTTACTTTTGGCAGCATTATATCAAGCAGAATAAGGTCGGGATTTACCTGGCGCGCCATAATAATAGCTTCCTCGCCATCCTCCGCAGTGGCTACCTTATACCCCTCTTTTTCAAGGTTGAATTTAAGTATATCCAGAATTGGTTTTTCGTCTTCTACCACAAGTATAAGTCTTTGCATTTTACATACCTCCGTTTCTATATTTATATTTTAACAAAAAACTATATATAATTGCAAGTATTTATTAATATTATTAAAAAATTTCTTAAATATTATTGATTTTTGCGGCGTAATATTGTACAATAGAAGGTGGAAAATATTGCAGCATAGGAGGAAAGCAATATGTCAATTCTTGTTTGCGGTGGTGCAGGATATATCGGCAGCCATACGGCGCTTGAGCTTATCCGTCAGGGCAGGGACGTAATTTATCTCGATAACCTGCAAAAAGGGCACGCAGCCGCTGTAATGAACGACAAATTTTATGAAGGCGATTTAAGAGATGAAGCCTTTTTGAACAGCGTTTTTGAAGAAAACGAAATTGAAGCCGTAATTCAGTTTGCGGCAGATTCTCTTGTTGGCGAAAGTGTTGAAAATCCGTTTAAATATTATAACAATAATATGATTTCAACGCTCAGACTTCTTGAAGCAATGAACCGCTACGGCGTAAAAAAGATAGTATTTTCTTCAACAGCCGCTACATACGGGGAACCAAAAAATATCCCCATTCTTGAAACTGACCCGACTGAACCTACAAATCCGTATGGCGAAACAAAGCTTTCAGTTGAAAAGCTTCTTAAATGGGCGGACAATGCATACGGCATAAAATACGTTGCACTTCGTTATTTCAATGCCGCAGGTGCGGACATAGAAGGAAACATCGGCGAGGACCATACTCCCGAAAGCCACCTTATTCCGATAATACTTCAGGCGGCA
>JAFVVU010000004.1 GCA_017502065.1 Clostridia bacterium
GCTTTCAATGGGTGCATTTGCGGCAGACGGCGAGCCTGTCAATGTTTATGTAGGCGGTAAATATGTTGAGTCTGACGTTATTGCAAAAATCGTAAACGGCAGAACAATGCTTCCTCTTCGCGCGGTGTTTGAAGCACTCGGCGCAAAAGTAAGCTATGAAGAAGCTACCGAAACGGTTACCGCAGAAAAGGATGGCACCGTTGTTAAGCTTGTTATCGGCAGCGATATTATGACCATAAACGGCAAGGAAAAGAAGCTTGACGTTGCGGCATATACAGAAAACGGACGTACAATGGTTCCCGTAAGAGCGTGCGCAGAAGCTTTTGAGCTTAAGGTTGACTGGTTTGATGAAGCTAACACCGTAAGAATAAGAAAAGAAGTTTCGGTGCTTTCAGAATCACAAAGTGCCGACAGAAATACAAAATACACCTATGACGGAAACGGTAATCTTATTCTCAAAAAATCTTCTGATGGAACTTGGGAAAAGTATACATACGACAAAAATGAGTATCTTGTTTATACTGAAAATTCTGAAGGCATATGGGAAAAATACACCTATGACGAATTCGGCGAAAAAATATATACCGAATACTATACCGGCGGTTGGGAAAAAATCTCATATGACACAGAAACAAACACTATTCTTCAAGAATTCCCCGGCGGATGGAGAAAAGTTGTAAGGGATGAAAGAAACAATGTTATTCTTTCGGAAGACTCCTATGGGCATTGGACGAAACACACTTATGACGAAAGAAACAACCTTGTTTATGAAGAGGCTTCCGGCGGTCACTGGAGAAAATATACCTATGACGAAAACAACAACCTTATTTATATAGAAGGCAATAATGATTACTGGGAAAGAAACGAATATGACGAAAACGGTAACCTGATTATGTATGAGAACGGCGGCGGAATATGCGATAAATATTTTTATGACGAAAACGGTAACCTTTCTTATATGGAGAATGCTGCTGGTCATTGCGTGTTTAAATATTCTTATGATGAAAATAATAACCTTATTTACAAAGAATATCTTGGCGGTCCCAAACAATACAACAAATATATTGTAGTTACAAAATAATTAAAAAACCTCCGCAATAGCGGAGGTTTTTTTATATTATTTTACTTTGTTTCAAAATAACAGGGGTACGCACATTTTATATAAGTTCGGGTTTTTGTGTCGGCACGCTCGGTACAGGAATTTCCGGTTCCGGTGTTGGTTTTACAGGTACCGGCGTTGTACCGCCCGGTGTTGGAGCCGGGGTGGTTTCCGGATTTGGAACTTCTCCCTCGCCCGATACGGGTGCGTCCTCCGGAAGCGGCGGACCTACTTTTACTTTTTTATGAAGCACTTTATACACGCTTCTTGAAATATATTCACGGCCTACGTACTGACCGTCCTGATATATCTTTTTATAGGTATCAATAACATAACCTGTTTTTGGGTTTGTTTCAACGCGTTTTTCGCCCGGCTGGAGAGTTTCGTCAAGTTCCTCTATTGTTTCGGCGTGCATTGTTTCAACCGTTATATTTTCAATTTCAACTGTTCTTCCCTTATTGACCTTCTGTCCAAGAAGCTTAACCGTAACTCCGCTTGGATTGAATACCGTAACGATTTTCAGCGGTGCATTTGTATTATTGATAAATCTTAAATCAATTTCGCCGCTGGCAACAGTTGCATCCTGTCCGAGAGGAACATATGCAACCGTAAGGCTGTGGGCATAGCGTTTTACAATTTCAAGCTCGGCATTAAGCGCCGCAGAGTAAAGCGCCGAAGACACCTGACAAACACCACCACCGATATCCTGAGTTATTTTTCCGTTGCTGTATACGTTCGCCACTTTATATCCGCCTGCTACCGTAATCGGTTCAACGTGACTGAGATAACGGAAGGTTTCTCCCGGATTTAAAACAACGCCGTTTATTTTTTCTGCCGCAAGTCTTACATTTGTAAGTCTGTCGGCGTTACTGTCTGTAATTCTTGATGTATAGTTTGCAAGGGTATCAACAAAGATGCCACTTGTGTCCACCTCAGTTTTTGCGGCTTTTAAAATTTCAACATCAAGATAAAATGGCTCTTTATTGTCTTTATTTTCTTCAATAACCTTTTTTAAGTCCGCTTTATCAAATTTATATCCATCCTGTGCGGAACGAAGGTATCCTTTTCCGTCAACTGTTTCATATTTTGCGTCTACCGGTGCTTTGCACAATTCGGCATATATTTTATCAGCATCAAACTCACCGGGGTCGGAGAATCCCTTATTTATTATTATCTCATCGTCACCTGTCATAAGAGCAGTTTTAATATCTGCCATTGCCCCTTCTCTGTCCATTACATAACCGGGCGCACCATGAACCATTTTAATTCTGCCGTCTTCTATTTCATATGAATTCGGAGTCATCGGTTCTTTTGTTGCAAGGTCAAAATTATCAAACATCTGCGAAACAAAGGCTTCGTCAAGAAGCGGCTGTATTTCTACGTTTTCGCCCGCAAATGCCATTCCTGTGCTTTTGAAAAAGTCGGCAACCGCATTACCGTTTCTGCCAAGAGAATATGCTCTTTCCACTGCACCTTCAATGTCATAACCAAGCATAATTTCCCCAACTGTGGTTTCCTTTTTCTCGCCTTCATAGCTGATTGAAATAACGGGAGCAGGGTCAAATTCGCCCACCTTTGCATTAAGAAGCTCTGTTGCCGCTTCTTTACTCATATTGCCAACATCTTGTCCGTTTATTTTAACACCCTTACGGATATTGTCGCCTGTATTAACGGCAAACGCCATAATTACAACGGCAATCACAACCACAAGCGCAATTACCGCAGGCACAATCACTTTCGGGGTAAGTAAATCTTTAAAATTTTTTGTTGTTTTTTCCTCGGACATTTCTATCTCTCCATCTATATATTATCAAAATATTGATATAATACATATTATATTATAATAAAAGGCCCGAAATGTCAATAGATTTAATCGTCAATTTGCAAAATATGAAACAATCTCTATAATAAAATTGCAAATCGGGTGCAAAATATAGGTATATTTGACGAAAAATAAAATTTTTTGGCTTTTGTCTTGCATTTTGGCGCAATTTGGTATAAAATATTAAGCAAGTTATTTTATTGGAGGAAAATTATGTTTATTTCAAAAAAAGCATCAAGGGTAAACCCTTCCACAACATTATATATAGATTCAAAGTTCAAAGCTCTCAAGGCTTCGGGCGTTGATGCAGTTGGTTTCGGTACGGGCGAACCTGATTTTGATACACCGCAGCATATTAAAGATGCGGCTATAAAAGCTTTAGAGGACGGCATGACAAAATACACTCCGGCTTCCGGTCTTCCGGCGCTTAAGCAGGCCGTTTGCAATAAACTGAAACGTGACAACGGTCTTGATTACGAAATATCAAACATTGTTGTTTCAAATGGTGCAAAACATTCTCTTATGAATATTTTCACAGCTATCTGCGACCCGGGTGATGAGATTATTATTCCCACTCCGTTCTGGGTAAGCTATCCTGAAATGGTGAGCATGGCGGACGGCGTTCCCGTGTTTGTTGAAACTACAGCTGATGACGGTTTTAAAGTAACTGTTGACAAGCTTGACAGCGTGCTGACAAACCGCACACGTGCGATTATTATAAACAGCCCATCAAACCCGACAGGTATGGTTTATGATAAAGACGAGCTTCTTGCAATTGCAAAATGGGCGGTTGCTCACGATTTATACATCATTTCCGACGAGGTTTATGAACACCTTGTTTACGACGGTGCACAGCACGTAAGCCTTGCAACCTTCAGTGAAGAAATCAAGGAGCATACAATTATTGTTAACGCGGTTTCAAAAACTTATGCAATGACAGGCTGGCGTATTGGATATACAGCATCAAATGCTGAGCTTGCAAAGGTTATGAGTAATATCCAGAGTCACGGCACATCAAACCCGAACACAATTGCGCAGTATGCGGCAATTACAGCTCTTGACGGTTCTCTTGATGCAGTTTATGAAATGCGCACTGAGTTTATCAAACGCCGTAACTACATGGTTGAAAAAATAAATGAAATTGACGGTGTTTCCTGCCTTATGCCGAAAGGCGCATTCTATGTAATGATGAATATGGAAGAGCTTGTTGGCAAAAAGCTTTACGGCAAGGAAATCAAAAACAGCGACGATTTTGCAGAGCTTTTCCTTGAAAAAGCGCTTGTTGCCGTTGTTCCCTGCACAGGCTTCGGCGCACCGAATTATGTAAGATGGTCTTACGCAACATCAATGGAATCTATTGAAAAAGGTCTTGACAGACTTAAAAAATTCCTTGCGGAAGGTCTTGAATAATAGCGATATTTAATGTATAATAAATATAATTACTTTACAGGAGGGATTCCCATGTTTAAAAATGAGTATTTAGCACAGCTTATGGAAACAGTTGTGAAAAGAAATCCCGGCGAACCGGAATTTCATCAGGCAGTTGAAGAGGTTTTAGTATCTCTTGAAAAAGTTGTTGAACAGAGACCTGATTACATTACATCAGGCGTTCTTGAAAGACTTGTTGAACCTGAAAGAACAATCAAATTCCGCGTTCCGTGGATTGATGACAATGGCAAAGTACAGGTTAACAGAGGCTTCCGTGTACAGTTCAGCAGTGCAATCGGACCTTACAAAGGCGGACTTCGTTTCCATCCGTCAGTATACGAAGGAATTATCAAATTCCTCGGTTTTGAACAGATTTTCAAAAACTCTCTCACAGGTCTTCCGATCGGCGGCGGTAAAGGCGGCAGTGACTTCGACCCGAGAGGTAAGAGCGACGGCGAAATCATGAGATTCTGTCAGTCTTTCATGACAGAACTTTACAGATATGTTGGTCCTGACGTTGACGTTCCTGCAGGTGACATCGGTGTTGGCGGAAGAGAAATTGGTTACCTCTACGGTCAGTACAAGAGAATCAAAGCTTGCTGGGAAAACGGCGTTCTCACAGGTAAAGGCCTTGAATACGGCGGATCACTCATCAGACCTGAAGCAACAGGTTTTGGTGCTACATATTATGCTACAGAAGTTCTTTCTCACTGCGGAGATTCAATCAAAGGTAAAACAGTTGCAGTTTCCGGTTTCGGTAACGTTGCATGGGGTGTTTGCCAGAAGGTTGCAGAACTCGGCGGTAAGGTTGTTACAATTTCCGGTCCTGACGGATATGTTTACGATCCGGACGGCGTAACAACAAAAGAAAAATTTGATTATATGCTTGAAATGCGTGCTTCCGGACGTGACCGTGCTCAGGATTATGCTGAAAAATTCGGTTGCGAATTCCACGCAGGTGAAAAACCGTGGGGCGTTAAGGTTGACATTTGTATGCCTTCCGCTACACAGAACGAAATCACTCCTGCTGAAGCAGAAAAAATTGTTGCTAACGGCACAAAATACTACATTGAAGTTGCTAACATGCCTACAACAAAAGAAGCTATGGAAATCCTTTCCAAAGCAGGTCTTATTATTGGACCGGCAAAAGCTGTTAACGCCGGCGGTGTTGCAGTTTCTGCTCTTGAAATGGCACAGAACTCAATGAGATACAGCTGGAGCGCTGAAGAAGTTGATGAAAAACTTAAAGGCATTATGGCTAA
>JAFVVU010000044.1 GCA_017502065.1 Clostridia bacterium
AGGGACTATGCCCGTAACGAGAATGGGCACGGCGGCTCTTATCCGTGAGGCGCTTTTTAAAGCAAAACGATACATGGAAAAACCGGACGGATTTGACATGAAAAGCGAGGCGCTTATTCCTGTGCTGAAAAAAGAAATTCCGCTTAAGGTGCATGCGCACAGGCTTGATGATATGGCAACAGCACTTCGGATTGCAAGAGAATTTGATATAAATATCACGTTTGACCATGCAACTGAAGGTCATATGGATGTGGAGTTTATTAAAAATGCAGGTTGTCCTGTGCTTATCGGACCGATAATGACGGATAGGAATAAACCCGAGCTTGCAAATAAAGATGATGCGGCGGCAGGTATTCTCGAAAAAAACGGTATCCGCACAGCAATTATTACGGATCATCCGGAAATTCCGTGTCAGTACATAGCACTTCAGGCGGCGGTTGCCGTTAAAAACGGTATGAGCGAAAAGGCGGCTCTTGAGGCTATTACAATTGTGCCGGCGTGTTGCTGCGGTATTGACGGACGTGTAGGCTCTCTTAAAGTTGGAAAGGATGCAGATATTGCCGTATTTACATCGGTACCAACGGACACGTTGTCAAAAACGGTTTATGTGTTTATAGACGGAAAATGTGTGTTATCTCGGTCAAAAAATGAATAAAGTTGGCACATTTTTTTAGCTAAAACATATAAAAAATTAAAAACTCTTGACTAATTTAATTTATTTATATATAATAGATGTATTAATTGGGGATTTAAAGGAGAGTTAAATATATGTATTCAAGAGATGTAACTGTTAATAATCAGGTTGGCCTTCATGCCAGACCGGCTACATTCTTTATTCAGAAAGCAAACACATTTGAATCCAGTGTTTGGGTTGAAAAAGAAGAAAGAAAAGTAAATGCAAAAAGTCTTCTTGGTGTGCTTTCACTCGGTATTGTGCAGGGAACATCCATTACGATTATTGCAAACGGTCCCGATGAAAAAGAAGCTGTTGACGGACTTATTGATTTGATCGAATCAGGTTTTAGTGAATAATATCAGGTAAACAAAGGTTGTGTGCGGGACGTTTGACAGGTTCGCAGACAACCTTTTTTTAATGAGTGGAGGCTTAAGATGAATAATATAAAAGAAAAACTTAAAAATCTGCCGCTTCTGCCCGGCGTTTACATTATGAAATCCAGTGACGGTGAGGTTATTTATGTCGGCAAATCCAAGCTCCTTAAAAACCGCGTCAGTCAGTATTTCCGTAATAGCGGAATTACCGGGAAGGTACGGGCGATGGTGGATAATATTGCCGATTTTGAATATATTGTTACTGCTACAGAAACAGAAGCTCTGGTGCTGGAATGTAATCTTATTAAAAAGTTTAAACCGTTTTATAATATTCTCCTTAAAGACAGCAAACAATATCCTTATATAAAGGTTTCGGTGCAAAATGAATATCCCAAAATATCGTTTGTGCGCAAAATTGCAAACGATGGGGCAAAATATTACGGACCGTATACCGGCGGAAGTGCAAGAGAAACAATTGATGTTGTGCGAAAGGTGTTTAAAGTGCCGTCGTGTAACAGAGTGTTTCCGAGAGATATAGGTAAGGACAGACCGTGCCTCAATTATCATATAAACAACTGCAGTGCACCATGCAGTGGGAAAATTTCAAAAGAAGAATACAGGGAAGTTTTTAAGAATATATGCGAATTTCTTGACGGGAAAACAGGCGAGATTGAGCGGCAGCTCAAGACGGAAATGAAGCTGCTTTCAGAAAATCTTGAGTTTGAAAAAGCAGCACAGGTGCGCGATAAGCTGACAAGCATTGCCGCACTTAAAGAAAAACAGAACATTATTATTCCCGGTGGCGGCGATCGTGATGTTGTTTCGGCGGCGTTTGACGGAAGTAATGCGGATTTGCAGGTTTTCAACATACGCGGCGGCAAGCTTATAGGACGAAAGGAAGTTCATATTTCTTATCTTTTGTCGGAAACCCCACAGGAAGTATTTGCGAAGTTTCTTGTTCAGTATTATATGGATGCGGAATTTATTCCGGCTGAAATACTTATAAATACTGAGCCTGATGACAAAGAGGCGATTCTGGAATTTCTTGAGGAAAAAGCGGAGAAAAAGGTTGAGCTTCGTATTCCGCAAAGAGGTCCAGGACGTGACCTTATTAAAATGGCAACAGATAATGCTATGCGCTCTCTTGATGAGCGAACAGGGCTTTTTGCGAAAAAAGAAGAAGAAAACAGACCTGCGCTTGAAGAGCTTTCATCCGCAATGGGATTTTCATTGCCGATAAGACGAATTGAAGCGTATGATATATCAAATACGGCGGGACATAATTCCGTTGGTGCGATGGCGGTGCTTTTAAACGGTGTGCCGGAAAGCAGTTTGTACAGATTTTTCAAAATAAAAACTGTTGTTGGTGCAAACGACTATGCATCTATCACCGAAGTTATTGAAAGAAGGCTCAGGCACGGTGATGATGAGGGATTTGGTTCTCTCCCGGGAGCTATTTTTGTGGATGGCGGACTTGGTCATTGTAATGCCGCACTTGCTGCCATGGAAGCTGCAGGGGTACATGTGCCGGTGTTTGGTATGGTAAAGGATAATTTCCATAAAACACGCGCACTTATTACGCCCGATGGTGAAATTATTGAGCTTTCGGACAGAGCGTTCTCGCTTGTGGCATCGCTTCAGGAGGAAGTGCACAGGGTGGCAATTTCCTATCACAGAAAGCTCGAAAATAAAGAAATGTCACGTTCGGCACTTGATGAAATTGCCGGAATAGGTCCAAAGAAAAAGAGAATGCTGCTCCGTGCATTCGGAAGTGTTAAAAACATTAAAAATGCATCGGTAAGCGACCTGGCATCGTGCGGGATTGGTGTTAAATCGGCAGAAATCGTATATAAATACTTTAATGAGTAAAAAATATGAGGAAAAACGTTGACTTTTTCTTTATTTTGTATATAATGTAATATAGGTGAATTTGTGCTATTTGCTTTATTCAGGAGGTAAATATGTGGACCGTTGTATATATATCTCAAAATGAGGACGTGGCAAAAGAAATTAAACAGCTCCTTGAAGATTCACAGATTCTGGTTATGATGCGCAGTGTCGGCGAAGATGAAGAGCAGAAATCTTTTGAAATCCTTGTTCCGGAAACTGAGGTTGAGCAGGCTCATAATATAATAATTAATAATAATTAATCGTAGCGGGGGATAAAGATGTTTGACAGAAAAATCGGAGTTTTAACAAGTGGCGGTGATGCACCGGGAATGAACAATGCTATTGCAGCAATTGTTAAAACCTGTAAATATAATAATGCAGGAGTACTAGGCGTTAATTACGGCTACAGGGGACTTCTTGACGGTGATATTTTTGATATTGCCGATATGGGTACGGACGATATTATAAATCGTGGCGGTACAATCCTTGGAAATGCAAGATGTCTTGAATTCAAAGACCCTGAAAATGTAAAAAAAGCCGTTGCAGTTGCAAAAGAACACGGAATTGAAGGTATGATAGTAATTGGCGGTGACGGATCTTTCCGTGGCGCGAGAGACCTTAGTCTTGCAGGACTTCCGACAATCGGTATTCCGGCAACTATTGATAACGATATTTCATGTACTGAATATACACTTGGCTATGACACAGCACTTAACACAGTTATTGACTGCTGTGATAAAATCAATGATACAATGCGTTCACATAACAGAACAGCCTTTGTTGAGGTTATGGGAAATAAAGCGGGTTATCTTGCTGTTGAAGTTGCCATTGCCTGCGGTGCGGATGCGGTTCTTGTTGCAGAACAGAACTTTGATATTGAAAAGAATATTGTTGATGTTATTGCAAGAAAATATAAAGAAAAGAAACACTTTATGGTTATTGTTGCCGAAGGTGTTGAAAAGGTAAGCGGTAAATCAACAAAGAAAATCATGAACGAAACTGTTGAAATGATTGATAAAAAATACGGCATTCAGCTTGATGCAAAGCTGACTGTTCTTGGTCACGTTCAGCGTGGTGGTAAACCGACTTATAAAGACAGAATTGCGGCAAGCAGAATGGGTGCCGATGCGGTTAAGCTGCTTATCAACGGAAAAGGAAACAGAGTTGTTTCTCTTCAGAACGGCAAGGTTGTTGATTACGACATTCTTGAAGCGCTTGAAATGAAAAAAAGCATTGAGGACGAGCTTCTTATGCTTTCGAAAATTATTTGTGAAAAATAATAATACAAAAAATAAAAGGACGGCAGATGCCGTCCTTTATTCATTTTCAAAAACAAGCAGTTCATCTATGGAACATTCCAGAAGATAGCACATTGTTTCTAAATTTTCATATTGTACCGATTTGGTTTCGTTATTTATCATTTTGTTAAAGTTCTGATAACTCATTCCAAGCTGTTTATATAACCAGTATTTTGTTTTGCCTTTTTTCTCCAGCAATGCAATAGCGTTTAACTTAAGAATTTATATCAACACCTTATCAAAAAGGACCAAACATTTTGTTTGGTCCTTGTAATTTAAATGGAATATTAATACATTCCCATTCCGCCGCCCATACCGCCTGGCATTGCCGGAGCCGCAGGAGCTTCTTCTTTAATATCAGCAACAAGGCTTTCTGTTGTGAGAACCATTGATGCAACTGAAGATGCGTTCTGGAGAGCACTGCGTGTTACTTTTGCCGGGTCAACGATACCGTTTTCAATCATATCCATATATTCTTCGGTAAGAGCGTTGAAGCCATAACCGATTTTGCCGGATGATTTGATTCTTTCAACGATAACTGCACCGTCAAGACCTGCATTGTGAGCAATCTGTCTTACAGGTTCTTCAAGAGCTTTTACAACAAGTGCAACACCTGTTTTTTCATCTCCTGTTGTTGTGTCAAGAAGTGCTTTAACTGCATCGATTGAGTTGATGTATGCTGTACCACCACCTGCAACAATACCTTCTTCAACTGCTGCGCGTGTAGCTGCAAGAGCATCTTCAATACGAAGTTTCATTTCTTTCATTTCTGTTTCTGTAGCAGCACCAACTTTGATTACTGCAACACCGCCGGAAAGTTTTGCAAGTCTTTCCTGAAGTTTTTCTTTATCAAATTCAGAAGTTGTTTCTTCAATCTGAGCTTTAATCTGAGATACACGGGTTTTGATAGCTTCAGAATCGCCGCAACCATCAACAATGATTGTGTTTTCTTTCTGAACTTTAACCTGTTTTGCTCTGCCGAGCTGATCAAGAGTTGCTTCTTTAAGGTCAAGACCTACTTCATCGCTGATTACCTGACCGCCTGTGAGGATTGCAATATCTTCAAGCATTGCTTTTCTTCTGTCACCAAATCCCGGAGCTTTAACACCTACGCAAACGAATGTTCCGCGGAGTTTGTTAAGAACGAGAGTTGTGAGTGCTTCGCCTTCAATATCTTCAGCTACAATAACAAGTTTTTTACCCTGCTGAACAATCTGTTCAAGAACGGGGAGAATATCCTGTACGTTAGCAATTTTCTTGTCTGTGATGAGGATGTATGCATCATCAATAACAGCTTCCATTTTGTCTGTATCTGTTACCATGTACGGAGAAATATATCCTCTGTCAAACTGCATACCTTCAACAACGTCTGAATATGTTTCAGCTGTTTTGGATTCTTCAACTGTGATAACACCGTCGTTACCAACCTTTTCCATTGCATCTGCAATGAGGTTACCAACAACTTCGTCAGCAGCAGAAATTGCAGCTACTCTTGCAATATCTTCTTTACCTTTTACTTTCTGGCTGTTCTTTTTGATGTTTTCAACTGCTGCTTCAACAGCTTTTGAAATACCTTTTCTGAGAATCATCGGGTTTGCACCTGCTGCGAGGTTTTTAAGTCCTTCACGAACGAAAGCCTGTGCAAGAAGTGTTGCTGTTGTTGTACCGTCACCGGCAACATCGTTTGTTTTTGTTGCAACTTCTTTAACAAGCTGTGCACCCATATTTTCAAATGCATCTTCAAGTTCGATTTCTTTTGCAATTGTTACACCGTCGTTTGTGATAAGCGGTGCACCGAATTTTTTATCAAGAACTACATTTCTTCCTTTAGGTCCAAGTGTGATTTTTACTGTATCTGCAAGGATGTTAACACCTTTTTCAAGTGCGCGTCTTGCTTCTTCAGCATAGATAATCTGTTTTGCCATTTAAAACATCTCCTTTATTATTCCACAATAGCGAGAATGTCGCCCTGTTTAACTATGATATATTCATCTTTGCCGAGTTTAACTTCTGTTCCGGCATATTTGCTGATGATTACTTTCTGTCCAACGGATACTTCCATTTTAACTTCGTTTCCGTCTACCATTCCGCCCGGGCCTACTTCTATAATTTCAGCTATCTGAGGCTGTTCTTTAGCGGCACTTGCAAGCACGATTCCGCTTTTTGTTGTTTCTTCAGCTTCGGTCATTTTAACAACAACTCTGTCAGCTAATGGTTTTAATTTCATATTTAATTCCTCCTTAAATTTCCGGTTATTAGCACACGAACGAGATGAGTGCTAACCACATAGAATATATTACTATTTTTGGGCATTATATTCAACCCTTGATTTTTGGCAATATTCTGAAATAGAACTCATTTACTCCGGTTTTCGCCCGTTTTTATCGATTTTTACATTTATGGTATAAATATGCTATATAATAAGTATATTTTTGTGTATTGTATGTACCTTTAATTTTATGGAATAAATGCCGGTTTTATTACATATAAAAAAAGCCGTTTGCACGGCTTTTCATTTTACATTATTTCTTTAAAGGCTTTAATCCATTCACGGGCGATAAGTTCGTGACCTGCGGCTGTTGGGTGTACACCGTCAACAAGCCAATAGGTTTCGGGAGCTGTTTTTGCAGCTTCATTGAACTTTTCCTGAAGAGGTATGAATTTTATGCCGTATTTATCAGCAACACGTTTTGCTGCAGCGGCACGCTTTGCAGTTTCTGTTCTGAAATAGTCGATATTGTTTGTTGTTGAAGGTCCCTCAAGAACAAAAGGCTCCATAATCATAAGCTTAAGGTTCGGTAGTTTTGCTTTAAGCTCGTCAATAACAAGACAATACACCATTTCAAATTTTTCTTCTTCTATGCCGTTGTTATTATTAAGCTCGTGCCACACGTCGTTAACACCGATAAGAAGACTCATATAATCGGGCTGGAGTGCAACTATATCCTTACCGATACGGGCATAAATATCAACAATTCTGTTGCCGCTGATGCCGCGGTTTAAAATTTCAAATTCTCCCGGATAGTCAAGCAGAAGTTCGCCTGCTGCCATCGTTGAATATCCAAAGCCTCTTAAATGGTCAAGCTCACGATTTCTTCCGGCGTCGGTTATTGAATCGCCCTGAAACAAGATTCTTTTCATTAAAATCACCCTTTGTATGTAAATTGATAACCTAATTATATATTAAGTTATATGTGGTGTCAAGGGAATTTCATGCAAAAATTTTGTCGGAATTTTGGTTTGGAAAATAATACCAAATAATACCAATATATGGTATAATATTTGTAAGTAAGGAGGGTTAATATGGGAAATAATATGAAGCTTAAATATATTGAAATTGATAAGATAAAGGTATGTCCAAATCAGCCGAGGAGCTTTTTTGATCCGGTTTTACTTCAGGGGCTTGCGGATTCGGTAAGGCGGTACGGCATTATTGAACCGGTGTGTGTTAGGCGGGTGAGAGGTAAATATGAACTGATTTCGGGAGAAAGGCGAATCCGTGCGGCAAGGATGGCAGGTCTTCGCCGGGTGCCGGCAATTGTCCGGTTTATTAAAAACGATTCGGCACTTCCTGCAGTGGTGCTTGGTAACAGCGCGCGGCAGAACATAAGCCTTTTTGATGAGGGACAGGCGTTTAAAAATATAGTTGAGCGGTCCATAATCACAAGGGCAGAGCTTGCATCAAGAATCGGGACAAGCGAGGAAAGTATTTTAGCTAAAATAGAGGCGCTTGGGCTTACAGAGAAGGCGAAAAGGATTGTTCCAGCATATAATCTGAGTGAGTGGCATATTGTTGAGGCTATGCGGATAAAGGATAAGCATAAGCAGGAGGAAATCCTTAAATTTGCAGGAGAGGGGAGGCTTTCGCCTGATAAGATAAGGCAGCTGATAATGAGCGCGGAAAATGAAGAGCAGGCGGATGTGCCCACAAGAAAACAGGTTGTAAGGAATGAAAAGATATACATTAATACAATAAGGCATACTGTTTCTATGATGAATGAAGCCGGCAGTGTGGCGCGGACAACCGAAAAGGAGGACGACGAATTTATTCGGTTTACGGTTGAAATTAAAAAGTGACAGTAGTAAACATAAAGTTTGGTGTATTATAGTATCATCAAAGATTGTGAGGAGGGGATGAGTGTATTACATATAGTGAAAGGCAAAAGGAGCTTATCGGCTTATGGAAAAGTGACAGGCTGAAGCGAATCAATATTCTTGAAGGGTCTGTCAGAAGCGGTAAAACATGGATAAGCCTTGTGGTGTGGGCACTGTGGGTTGCCGGTATGCCGGAGGATGCAAGCTTTATCATGGTTGCAAAAACCATTTCCTCACTTCGCCGTAATGTTATTGAGCTGCTGGAGCAGCTTGTAGGAGAAAAACAATTCAAATATTCACTTTCCAAAAAGGAAGGCCGCCTGTTCGGGCGGCTTGTTTATTTTGAGGGTGTAAGCGACTGCCGTGCTGAAAGCAAGATAAGGGGAATGTCGCTTTCGGGGGCATATTGCGATGAGATTACGCTTTTTAACGAGGACTTTTTTACTATGCTTTTATCAAGACTGAGCAAACCCGGTGCAAAGCTTATAGGTACAACCAATCCGGATAATCCGAATCATTGGTTCAAGAAAAAATATCTTGACCGCAAAGATGAGCTTGACCTGCTTGATATGAAGTTTTTAATTGACGATAATCCGTTTTTGAGCCGCGATTATGTGGAAAACTTAAAAAAGGAATATACGGGTGTGTTCTATGACAGGTTTATTCTTGGGCTATGGAAAGCGGCAGAGGGCATTATATACCGTGAGTTTGCCGAGGATACGAAGAAATTTTTTGCGGACGGAAATGAGGAAATAATGCTGGCGTCAATAGGCGTGGATTTCGGCGGAAACAAATCGGCACATGCATTTGTGTGCACGGGATTTACAAAAGGATTCCGCGAGGTTATTGTGCTTGAAGAGTTTTATATGAAAAAGGCAGTTTCACCCGAAGAGCTTGAAAAATGTTTTGTTAATTTTGTGCGGATGTGCAAAGAAAAATATCCGGTTTATGATGTATACTGTGACAGTGCCGAAACCACACTCATTGCCGGATTTGAGGTTGCGGCGGCAAGAGCAGGGCTTGCCGTTGATGTGCGGAAAGCAAAGAAAAGCAAGGTTACGCAAAGGATAAGATTTTTCAATATGATTATGTCGCAGGAGAGATTTAAGATAAGACGGGAGCTTGTCCATCTTATTGATGCAATTTCGGGTGCTCTGTGGGATGATAAAGGTTCGTGCGACATAAGACTTGATGACGGCACGGTTAATGTTGACTCGCTTGATGCTATGGAATATAGTGTTGAAAATTATATGGAGGATATTTTGAATCAATTTTAAGGAGGAAATGATATGGACAGTATCAGAAGTTATTTGAAAAACGAGGGGTATAATGTTATTGACGACTCGTTTTACAGTCATATTTCAAAATGGCTGGGGTGGTATCAGGGAAAGGTAAGCAGTTTTCACGATTATACACAGTATAACGGAAAAACAGTTGTAGCGCGCAGCAGAGCTACGCTCAGTATGGCAAAAAAGGTTTGTGAGGACTGGGCAAACCTTATTATGAACGAAAAGGTGAAAATTTGTGTCGGAAACGAATCGGCGCAGGAATTTCTTGATTCGGTGCTTGATAAAAACAATTTCAAGGTGAGGGCAAACCGCCTTACAGAAATATGCTTTGCACTTGGAACAGGTGCATTTGTTGAGTACAGGGACGGCGATGACGTTGCAATTGATTATGTTCGTGCGGATATGATATATCCGCTTGCCTGGGAAAACGGACGTGTTACCGGATGTGCTTTTGCAAGCGAGAGAATTGTGAATGGTACAGAGTGTGTATATATGAATATACATACACAGGAAAACGGCAGATATGTTGTGAGAAACAAGCTGTTTAAAGCCGAATATTCGGGACTTACGGAAATGAATCTGCCGGAAGGCGTTTTAGCGGAATATGAGGCAGGGGATATGCCGATGTTCCAGATTATTACGCCGAACATTGTGAATAATATTGACCTTGACAATCCGATGGGGATTTCGGTTTTTGCAGACAGCATTGACATACTTAAAGGTATTGACCTTGTGTATGACAGCTATCAGAATGAGTTCAGGCTCGGTAAAAAGAGAATTATTGTACCGGCAGGGATGGCGCAGATTTCGCAAGGGTCGGGATTTAATCCTTTGTTTGACGATAACGATACCGAATTTTATGCAATGACGGATAAGTCACTTACAGATTTAAGGGAAATCAATATGGAGCTTCGTGCAGAGCCGCACGAAAAGGCTCTTCAGAAGAACCTGAATCTGCTTGCCGCAAAATGCGGACTTGGAAACGACAGATACCTCAGCAGCCGTAATGAGATAAAAACGGCAACAGAGGTTATAAGTGAAAAATCGGAGCTTTATCAGAACCTGAAAAAGCACGAGCTTGTATTTGAAAAGGCGGCTATTGATATGGCAAGGGCGGTGCTTTATCTCGGCGGCTTTGTTGATGAGGATATCAGCATTTCGTTTGATGACAGTATCATTGAAGATACCGGTGCTGTTGCAGAGCGTGCCATGGAAGAACTGAAGAATGGGATTATTGATAAAAAGCAGTATCTTATGAGAGTGTATAATATGAGTGAAAATCAGGCGGAAAATATGGTAAAATAGTATTGACATTGTATATGCTGGTATGGTAAAATGACCCTTGAAAGAAGGGGGAGGATTTCACATGAAACTTCGTGAAAAATTTATGAATTATGATGCTATGGGTGATGATAAAAACCCGATTACCATTGCATTCTTTGGTGACAGCGTTACACACGGTGCATTTGAAGGAATTATTACACCAAATGGGTATTCCGATGTTTTTGATTATGATAAAGTATATCATAATGTTCTTAAACAGATGTTTGCTGAAATTTATCCGAGTGTGCCTGTTAACATTATAAATGCGGGGAAATCGGGAGATAATGCAACACATTCACTGTGGCACGGGTTCCTTGACAGATTTGTACTTAACTACAATCCGGACCTTACGGTTGTCTGTTTTGCACTTAACGACAGCGGCGGCGGATTTGAGCTTGTTGAACGCTATGAAAATTCACTTCGTGAAATTTTTACAAAGCTGAAAGAAGCCGGTAGCGAGGTTATTTTTATGACACCGAATATGCAGGCAAGATATGTTACACCTGAAATGCCGGAGTTTATGCAGACTATGGCACAGAAAAACGTTGAAAGATACGAAAGCGGCGCTATGGAAGCATATGTTGAGGCTGCTAAAAAAGTGGCGGCGGAATGCGGCGTTCCGGTTTGCGACTGCTTTGCTAAATGGAAAAAGCTTTATGCTTACGGCGTTGATACAACAAGACTGCTTGCAAACAGAATCAACCATCCGAACAGAAATATGCATATGATGTTTGCACACAGTTTGTTTGAAATGATTATGTTTGAAGACTGATTAACTTAATAATTAAGGACATTTACGAAAGTAAGTGTCCTTTTTTTGTGCCCCGGGCATGGCGTTAAAACTGCCTTTTATATAGATTCTCTTGCAGTATGAGATATAAACTGCTGCCCTTTTTTGTGGCGAAACCACATATAAAAACGTTAAAGGAGGAAATATGGAATTCTTAAAAGAGGCACTTGGAGATGAGCTTTTCGGTGCGGTTGAAGAAAAACTTGCGGGTAATGAAAATATCAAGCTGGCAAATCTTGCGGATGGCGGATATGTGAGCCGCGAAAAATATGCCGCACTTGAAAGTGAAAACGGTGCCAACAAAAAAATGCTTGAGGAGCAAAACGCCAGAATGGCGGAGTTTGACGAAATGAAATCGGCTTACGATGCGCTTAAAGAAAAATATGATGCGGACACTGCAGGGTTTGCAAAGAAGATGGCGGAAGCGGGTAAGTCACATGCAATTGACATGGCACTTATGAGCCGCAGAGCCAAAAATATCAAAGCGGCAAAAGCACTTCTTGATATGGATAAAATTGAATATAAGGATGGAGTGCTTTCCGGATTTGATGAACAGATTGAAAGTGTTACTGCCGATAATGAATATCTTTTCGGCGACGAAATAAAGCTTTCGGGCGGAATGAGACATTCGGGTAAAAATCAGGCTTCTCATGCGTTTTTACAGACAATTTATGAAAATCAGGCTAAAAGAAATTAGGAGGAAAAAATGAGTTATTTAAAAGATGAATTAACAGGTTTTGTGCCTGCTGAGCAGGCAAAAGAAATTCTTGCAGGGATTGTAAGAGGATCAAGTGTTCTTCGCCTTTCAAAGGTTGAAGCAATGAATTCGGATAAAAAGAAATTTAACGTTCTTGTTGACGGACCGGGGGCTTACTGGGTTGGCGAAGGTCAGAGAATTGAAACATCGGGTGCATCATGGATTCACCCTGAAATTGAGGCTAAAAAGCTTGCGGTTATTATTCCGGTTACAAAAGAAAAACTGAACGATTCCACAATCAACGTGTTTGAAGAACTTAAACCGCAGATTCAGGAAGTGTTCTATAAAGCTATCGATAAGGCTTGCCTTTTCGGCGAAAATTCTCCGTTTGCAACTAACGTTATGGCGGCGGCAGAAGGGTCCGGTATGGTTATTAAATCAAACAGCGATATCGACCTTGCAATTTCCGATACTATGGAGGCTGTTGAAGCAAATGGTTACGAAGTAACAGGCTTTGCAGGTCATATCGGCGTTAAAAATGCACTCCGTAAATTAAGAGATGCAAATGACGCTCCTGTTTATATTGAAGGTATCAACGAAAAAGAGCTTTATTCTCAGCCGATTGAGTTTGTTCGTAACGGTTCATGGGATAAAAACAAAGCTGATATTATCGGCGGTGACTGGAAATACAGCATTGTTGGTATGCGCTCGGGTATTGAATTTGAAGTTCTTACTGAAGCAACTCTTCAGGGTACTCTTGATGCAGACGGCAAACCGCTTTCTCTTGCTGAACAGGATATGATTGCTATTAAAGCTACTATGAGAATAGGTTATCTTGTTATTAAAGAAGATGCTTTTGCGGCATACAAATATGCGGCTCCCGAAATAAGACCGCTTAATGTGACATCGGTAGAAGGAACAGAAGAAGGAACTACTGTTATTACAGTAACTCCTGATGCTTCTATGGGTAACAGCCTTGTTTATAAGGTTGCCGCGTCTGCAACAGAAGTTGCATACGATGAAGATTTATCGGCATGGGATGTATTTGACGGAAGCGAAATTTCTGCTACTGAAGGTCAGTACATTACTGTTGCTGAAACTGATATCGACGGACTTGCTAAGAAAGCCGGCAGCTGCGTTATAGTTTGCAAATAAGCAGGTGGTAATATGCAGTATGCGGATTTTACATATTACAGCGAAACCTTTGGGGGAGATTTAATCCCCCAAAGGCTCTTTGCCAGATATGAGCTTAAGGCAAGAAGCTTTATTGATAATATTACGTTCGGGAATATAACAGCCCCGTGTGACGATAAAGTGAAAACGGCTGTTTGTGAGATGTGTGAGGCATTCTACTGTGATGACGAAAAAAAGAATATTCATTCCGAGGAGCATGACGGATACGGTATTGTTTATGAGGATGAGGACCTTGAAGAAAAGCTCGGAAGAATTGCTGAGATCTATCTTGCGGCTACCGGATATCTGTACGGAGGGATTTATTAATGATTCTTTGCGGTGATATTACGGTATATGATAATGACAGAAAAGTGCAGTACAGCGGTGTTCGTATATGCGATAGGACAAGTCTTGAAATGAAGGAGAGAGGCGCAGTAAAATCGGGCAGTATTGTCATAAGAATTTTTGAAGATGATGTTGCCATTTCCGAGGGGGCAAGGCTTGTTACAGGTTTGTGTGGGGACGATGTGTGTCCCCCACAAGCATTTATTGTTACGGCTGTTAAGAAAAACAAAGGGATTGGGAAAGCACATTATAAAGTGGTTGCCGAAAGGTAAGTGATGGATTTGATTACAGA
>JAFVVU010000045.1 GCA_017502065.1 Clostridia bacterium
TAGTTTTATATTAAACTATACGCGGCAGGGCCGCTAAAAATAACTTTTTAATCAATAAAAGTAAGCAGTTCAAGCGGATGTGAAATAATTGCATCAGCCGCAAGAAGCTCGGGTTTCTTTCGAAATCCCCATAACACGCCGACTGTAAATGCACCGGCTGCTTTTCCGGTTTCAACATCTGTCCCCGTATCGCCAACATAGATACACTCCTCAGGCGAGCATCCGAATTTTTCAAGCAAAAGGAAAAGTCCTTTCGGGTCGGGTTTTATCGGCACTTCGGGAGTTTCACCGCGGCAAATGTCAATAAGCTTATCTCCGAACATAATGTCCGAAACCTTTTGCGCTGTGGAATGAGGTTTATTTGAAAGAATTGCAGTTTTAATTCCAAGAGTCTTAAGCTCAGTAAGCACCTCCATAATACCGTCGTAAGGTTTTGTGAGGTACATAAAATCCGCATCATAATCCGCTTTATATTTCGGGAATACTATGTTGAAGTTTTCCGTTGTGTCACATCCGTAGTGGTCAAGTGCACGATGGATCAGAAGCTCGGCACCGTTACCCACAAGAAGCTTGTAGGTTTCTGTATCGATAGGCGGAAGACCAATTTCCGCAAGAGCTTTATTCCCGAAATATGCAATTGATTCAATTGTATCGGACAGAGTACCGTCCATATCAAAAATACAGCATTTAAACATAATTATCACTCGTCTTAAAATCAAAAAATAGGCATATGCACATATGCCTACTTTCAAGTTTATTGTTAATTATCCAACTTTATTTAATACGTTTGCTAATCTGGATTTTTTTCTGGCTGCAGTGTTAGCGTGCAATACACCTTTGGAAACAGCCTGGTCAATCTTCTTAACAACTAATTTAAAGCTTTCTTCAGCCTTTGCTTTATCACCGCTTAAAGCAACAGTTTCAAAAGATTTAATGGAAGTTTTAAGAGCAGATTTAATCATCTGGTTTCTTAAAGTTTTTGTCTGTATTACCTTAACTCTTTTTTTAGCCGATTTAATGTTAGGCATTGCGTTTTCACCTCTCATACAATAATACGTGAAACATATTATAACACAAAAATTTCCGTAATGCAAGTCTTTTTTTAAAAAAATGTTAATTATTTTAAAAAATTGTTGTTTATGTAAAATAAACGTGATATAATGTATATATAAATTTGTAAAAAGGTGATAATAGTGGAAGGCATTTTTGTTGAACAGCTTATAAAACGTAAGAAAAGTAAAAAGGATATATGGACAAGCATTCTTCTTGTAGTATGCGGCATTGGATTTACGCCTATGGCGCTTTATTTCGGGCTTGTACTTCGTTATCTGGGCTATGTTTTTCTGTTGCTGCTTGCGGCAGTCTGGTGGGCTGTTGTCCGTGTGGTAAAATCCAAAACTGTTGAATATGAATATATTTTTACTGACGGCACGCTCGATATTGACATGATTATTGCAGGCTCAAGACGCGGCAGGGTTATTACCGTAACACGAATGGAAATGGAACTTATTGCACCGATAAGCCATCCGAACAGCGGTGAATATAAAACACTCAACTGCTCCACGAAAGATGAAAATGACAGACTTTATTATCTTATGACGGAGCGTCATGATGTTGGCAGGGTAAGGGTGCTGTTTAACCCGAACGATGAGCTTCTTGAAGCTTTTAAACTGTCAAGACCGAGTATTGTAGTTACAGGAGAATAAAATGCTTGAACTTGTTTCTTCAAAAGAAATGAAAGAAATTGAACAGAAAACCTTTGCGCTTGGTGCACTTTCCATTGATGTTATGGAAAAAGCCGCCGAGGCTGTAGCAGATTTTATAAGCTTAAGGTTTGATAAAGATGCGAAAATCTGTGTGGTTTGCGGCAAAGGCAACAACGGTGGCGACGGATATGCAGCGGCAAGAATTCTGCACAAAAGCGGATATAACGTGTGTATATATAATGTATTTGATGTGCCGCAGACTGCCGATGCAAAAACAAATTATGATGCGGCAGTGGCACTTGGCGTGCCGTTTGTAAATAAAATTGATGCAGACGTTGTTATTGATGCAGTTCTGGGAATAGGCATAAACGGCGGTTGCAGCCTTGATATAATTGATGAAATAAACGAAAGCGGAGCATATGTACTTGCAGTGGATATTCCTACGGGAGTAAATGCCGATACCGGTGCAGCTCCGGAAAAAGCCGTTCGCGCGGATGCAACAGTTACTTTCGGATACATAAAAACGGGGCTTTTGCAATATCCCGGGAAAACCCTTGCGGGAGAAATTGTTCTTGCAAAGCTTGATTTTGTGCCGGCTTTGACAAAATGCTTTTATCCCGATGAAGAGGATATTGCAGATATGATTCCTGATATGGCGGTAGATGAACATAAAGGCTCTATGGGAAGACTTTGTATTATCGCAGGAAGCAAGGGGATGACCGGTGCGGCAACCCTTTCGGCAATGGGAGCACTGCGGAGCGGTGCAGGTCTTGTGTCGGTTGTAATTCCCGACAATCTTAATGCCATTATGGAAGTAAAGCTCACGGAAGCAATGACCGTTCCTGCGCCTTGTGAGGATGCGCTTACATTTGATGCCGCAAAAGAAGCGATAGATAAAGTGTCGGCAGATGGTTATGTAATCGGTCCGGGACTTGGCAGGGGCGAGGATATATATAAAATAGTAGAATATGTTATTAAGAAAGATGTTCCCGTTATCATAGATGCCGATGGCATAAATGCGCTTTGCGGGAATATAGATATATTAAAGAAATCCGGCGGCAGAGTTATACTTACGCCTCATCCGGGTGAGATGGCACGTCTTATCGGGAAAAGCATTGGCGAAGTGCAGGCGGACAGAATAAGTCTTGCAAAAAGCTTTGCCAAAGAGTATAATGTTACAATGATACTTAAAGGTGCCGCCACAGTAACAGCCACTCCGGATGGCAGCGTATATATTAATTCAACCGGAAATCCGGGAATGGCAACCGGAGGCAGCGGCGATGTTCTTTCGGGAATAATCGGTGCATTTGCCGCACGCGGAATGTCTGCAGAATATGCGGCGGTAGCAGGCGTTTACGTGCACGGCCTTGCAGGTGATATTGCCGCAGAAAAAATCGGGCAGATGGGAATGCTCCCGGCAGATATGGCAAAATGTGCCGCAGTGGCATTGCAAAGGATAAAAAATCCGGAACAGTAATCCTTTGTTCCTGATTAGAGAAATAATCTATTCAGGAGGCTTTATGAAAAAAATAATTTTGCCTGTTATACTTATGATGGTGCTTTCGGCGTGCGCAGGCGTGCATCCGGAGCTTGATACAAGCAGAAAAATTTACAATACCTTTGCCGGAATGCAAAGCTATTCGGCAATAGTGAGGCTTACGGCGTATTCAAATAACAACACGAATACATATGAAATGAAACAGTATTATAAATCACCCGATAAAATGCGCAGTGAATCGGGCGGAGTCATTACCGTGATAAACGGGGATTCCGCAATGGTAAAAGGAAGCGGAACATCCTCTCCGTTCAAGCTTGAAAGGCTTAATGTTGATGAAGGAGATTTTATGTTTCTGCAGAACTTTTTTGAAGCATATTATCAGGGTGAGCTTACGACGGCATCAGTATCGTCGGATGATGACAGACTTGTCACTTTAACTGTTGATACGGGACTTGCCAATCAGTATAAAACGCAGGCAAAACTTGTGATTGACAGTGAAAAAATGATGCCTGTCAGTCTTGAAATAAAAGGCAGCGACGGGAAAACCTATTCAAAACTCGAATATACGGAATTTAAAATAAATCCTGAACTGGGGGATGAACTTTTCCGGATAAGCTGATGGGGGATAATCTTAAGATGAACAATTTGGTAAAAAGAACATGGGCAGAAGTGAACGTGGATGCAATTTCCGCAAACATTGCCGGAATAAGAAAAATTGTGGGCGATGGCGTTAAAATAATGGTATCCGTTAAAGCCGACGGATACGGCCACGGTGTTAAAATGACGGCAAAAACCGTGTTTGATGCAGGTGCCGACTGTCTTGCGGTAAGCTGCGTAAACGAAGCACTTGAAATAAGAAACTTCGGAATAGATGCACCAATACTCGTGCTTGGATACACACCCGAGGGAGAGTATGAAACTGCAATAAATAATGACATAACACTGACGGTGTTCAGAAGCGAAGATGCGGCGGCACTTGATGCGGTAGCTGCAGGTCTTTCCAAAACCGCAAAAGTGCATATTAAAATAAATGTTGGCATGAACAGAATAGGATTTGAAACATCCTCTGTGGACGATGCCGCAAAAATACTTGATATGAAAAATCTGTTTGCGGAAGGAATATTTACACATTTTCCGTGTGCAGACGAAAACGAAGATGAGCTTACGGCAAACCAGTTTAAAAAATATACTGATTTTGTAAATAAGCTGGAAGAAAAATGCGGCAAAAAAATCCCCGTTCATCATGTGTGTAACAGTGCCGCAACGGTGAAATTCAAAAATATGCATCTTGATATGGTGCGTGTGGGAATAATTGCATACGGGCTTTATCCGTCAACGGATTTTGACATAAGTCTTATAAAACTTGAACCTGCCATGAGTATAAAAACCGTGGTTTCGCGCATACAATGTATATGTAAGGGTGAAAGAATCAGTTACGGCGGAACATACAAAGCCGAAAAGGAAATGAAAATTGCAACTCTGCCGATAGGATATGCGGACGGATATTCACGTCTTTTATCTAATAAAGGAAGAGTGATAGTCGGCGGACAGTATGCGAATATTGTTGGAAAAGTTTGTATGGATCAGTGTATGATTGACGTAACTGATGTGAATAATATTAATGTAGGCGATGAAGTAATCATTATGGGCTGTGCCGACGGAAAATCCGTCAGTGCGGATGCTCTTGCCGGCATTATAGGAACCATTAATTACGAGATTGTATGTGACGTGGGCAAACGTGTGCCCAGAGTATATCTGAAAAACGGGGAAATAACCGATATTTTAAATCAGCTTGTTTAACAGGTTATGGTGTAAATTGTAATTGATTTTTACATAAAAGTGTTGTATAATTTATTTATACCCGCTGTGGAAATTTAAAACAAGATTATGCCGGGCTTATATTAAACAATAAAGGGGGCATGAAGCTTGCCGCAGCTGAAAAAAATATTGCTTGGTCTTCCGGACCCCTTGCTGAAAAGGCTTGACGCCATTGCAAAGAAAAAAGGTGTAAGCCGTACCGGCGTTTTAAGAGAAGCTGCCGAAGATTTTGTAAAAAAAGAAGAACGAAAACTACGGCAGGAACTTAAAACGGGGTATACGGAAATGGGAAAACTCAATCTCAGACTCGCCGAAATATGTTTTGATGCGGATCAGGAATCTCTTGACCGCTACGAGGAAAAACTGGCGGAGTGTGAATAAAACATGATAGTAAAACGAGGGGACATCTACTATGCGGATTTAAGCCCTGTCATAGGATCGGAACAGGGTGGCGTGCGGCCGGTACTTATTGTCCAGAACGATATTGGAAATAAATACAGTCCCACGGTTATTGCGGCGGCAATTACCTCTCAGATCAATAAAGCAAAAATGCCGACGCATATTGAAATAGGTGCGGAAAACTATGGTCTTAATAAAGATTCGGTAATTCTGCTTGAACAAATCCGTACAATAGATAAACAGAGGCTTCGTGAAAAAATAGGACGCCTCAGTGATGACCTTATGGATGGAGTGGACAAAGCGATAGGAATAAGCTTTGGTCTTGACGAATTTTGAGTTTAGCTATTATCATTACGGAGGAATGACAAATGAAAAAGAATTTTGTTGCCGGACTTGTAACCGGACTTGCAGTTATAGCAGTTTGTGCGGTTGTTGCACTTGCAACGCCGGGAAGTGACGATAATCCCCTTATTTCAAAGGATTATCTTGACAAAGTGTTCAAACCGGAGATTACGGATTACGTTAAAGAAAAAAATGCTTTTGCGGTTGTTGAACTTAAAAGCGGACAAAAGCTTATCGGTCAGGCAGGATGCGAGCTCATCCTTCGTCAGGGCAGCGCAACTATAATATCCACCGAAAAAGGCGGTCTTGCGGATGTTACCGCAGGAAATGACCCGTCTAACGGTATGGCAATGCCTGCGAACCATCTGCTTATTGTTCCCGTTTCCGACGGACGCGGAATTGAAGCAACCTCAAAGGTGCTCGTAATGGTAAAAGGAGAATATGAAATTAAGTAATGTTTAAAATCCCGGGCGGCGCTCGGGATTTTTTGCAAAGAAGGTAAATTTATGGACAGGACTATACTTCATTGTGACTGCAATGCTTTTTATGCTTCCGTTGAATGTATGCTCCGCCCTGAGCTTAAGGATGTACCGATGGCGGTGGCAGGAGATATCACAAAACGGCACGGCATAATCCTTGCAAAAAATGAGCTTGCAAAAGCGTGCGGTGTGAAAACGGCGGAAACAATAGGCTCTGCGCGGAAAAAATGCCCTGATATTGTGCTTGTTTTGCCGCATCACGAGCTTTATGCCGAGTATTCGAAAAAAGTTAATGATA
>JAFVVU010000046.1 GCA_017502065.1 Clostridia bacterium
CTGTTTGAAATCATCCCACAGTCCGTCCGGTGCATCATACATGCTGTATGTGCTGTAGTTAAGACCGAAAAGACCTACACCTTTAAGTCCTTCCCATACGAAGGAATAGAATCTGTGTCTTGTATCGTCGCACTTGTGCATTGCACCCGGTTCATATATTTTATATGTATCTGCAAGACCCCATACAGGTTTGTAATCGGGCACGCTTGCCATAGCTTCTTTTGATTTTTCTATAGCTTCCGGTAAAAGCTGCCATTCGTAGTTGGCTGCGTACGGGTCAATTACGAAAATGTCGGTATATTTTGCGGAATGGTAATACGGTTCGTCAATATGTTTTCTTGATTCAACCATATATATAGGATGTACGTCGTCTATGTTACGGATAGTAATATATGCCTGTTTACACCAGTAAAGCATTTCTTTATATGTTGAAATAGAGCCGCCGTAATGAGCAGCGGGTTCGTCCATTATCATCCAGCAAAGTACAGCCGGATGGTCTTTAAACGCTTCGACATACTCAATTGTTCTTTCGATTACAGTAGGATAACCTGCTGTTTCACTACCATACAGACAGATAGGAACTTTGTAACCTTTTTTTGCAAGCTTATCAAGAATCGGCTTAACATCTTTTACGGTTTTGTATTTTTCCCATGTACGCATTACGTTTATGCCGATTTCGTCTGCAAGGTCAGCGTATTTTTCAGGAGCCTGATATCCGACATACGGATAGAAGGGTTCGCCATCTATTACAAGAGTTCCGTCTTTGGAAAGAAGCTTCGGACGGTCATATCTGTATACTTCCCACGGATCTGTGGTTGCAAGCACAGTGCCGTCGGCATCTTTATATGTAGCCTCAATAGTATACGGCGTTTTCTTTTTTGCAAGCGTCATAACGGGGTATTCCCATTTTGTTTTGCTTTTTGCCGGAAGAGTTTCTTCTAAAAGAACTTCTTCGCCATCTTTAATTTTAAATTCAACGGTGCTTCCTACGGGTATCGGTCTGTTTGCATTATCAATCCAGAGTTCAGCCTCTGCTATTTCATTTTCTGTATAGAAAAATACTTCGGAACGAAGTTCAGCAAGCTCGCCAACTTTATATCCCGGGTGAATTGCCACGTCATCCACATAAATTTCGCCGGCACCCCAGATACGGAAAAGAACGCCGATTTTATTGTCATCAACTGATGAAGTAAATACCCATTTTATCTGGTGCCATTCCTGGTCATCAAATGGGAATACCGGTGATTCAAGCTGAGCGCTTGCGTTTGGCTCGATTTTTATAAATGCCCCTTTTCCGGGAACAACTTCTTTATATTTAACCCAGGCGGACAGAACGTACTGCTGACCGGGAACAAACTGTCCTTTTGCGGATTCAATGTACTGTCTTACCCAATTGTAACGGCTTACACCTGTTATTTTCATTGACCTTTCGCCACTATGAGCTTCTTCGTCTGTAACGGAACACCATTCGCCCCATGTGCCGATAGGTGCCCAACCAACTGCGCCGATACCGGATTCGTCAACTTCTTCAAAACTTGGGTTATAGAATGTGTTCGGAACAGATGTGTCCTGATATGCTTCAAGATCCTGACTGAGATAATCTTTTTCGTAGAATAAACGGACTTTTTCTGCTTCGGCAAGCTGAGCGTCACGTTTTGCAAGTTTATCAAGTGTGGACTGAGTTGTATTTCCGTATAAAGAAACGTCATCATAATAAACGGTGCTGTAACCATAGTTTTTAAGCATAGGACGTGCCAGAGTTACTCCGTCGGGAACCATAACAGTTCCGGAAAGCTGATGCCATTTTCCCGGAGCAAGACCTGTTGCGGTAGCAACGGCTACTTCCTCGTAAACTACGTTATTTTCGTTAAGCCAACCTATTTTAATATAGGCTTCGCCACCTTTATTTTCAAGAATATATATCCATGCAGAATAGGTGTATGTCTGGCCGGGCACAAGACCTTCTACAGCCCAGATGGAAGCGGTATCCTTGGTTTCCTCGCTTGTAGATGCCATTTTAAGAGATTTTTTGCCGCTGTGTGCCTGTTCGTTGGATGCAACGCCCTTACCTTCCCATGCGGCGCCTGCCATTCCAAGCTTTTCCATATCACCGTTAGAAATAAATTCCATCGGGATATATGTTTCTTTTGCTGCCACAGCAGGAACAGCTCCGATAAGTGAGAGAGTTACTGTAAGGCAAAGAAGAATAGAAATCAGTTTTTTCATTTCCGGTTTCCCCCTTATATATTTTATATTGTAACTTTATTATAACACAGTTTTTTCTGTAGTTCTATAACATTTGTTAACCGCAAAAAAATTTTTTGATTATTGATTTTTTATGAAAAACTTTGTATAATAAGGGTATGAATAACATTACAAAACTTAAATATTATCAAAAATTTAATAATTTTCCGTTTCATATTGAGTTTTTTTCACCGACAGAGTTGATTGAACGTCACCAGCACGACTGTGTGGAAATGATTTTTGTTACCGATGGCTATGCAAACGATTATATTGATTCGTTTCCGTTCAGGCGAAGCCGTGGGAATCTTGTTATAATCAGCGGTCAGGTTTCTCATGTTATGTTCGGATTTAAAGATTTTGCCGCATACCGCGTACTGTTTGATATGTCACTCTTTAACGAGTTTGACGAAAATCTGCAGACCTCGCCCGGTTTTGTTTCTTTATTTGTACTGAACAGTCTGGGGATTGTTGATAACGATTATTGCGGTGCAATTTCAATGCGTGGGGAATATACCGACCGCCTGATACCTGTTTTTGATGAGCTTTTATCAACCTATGAAAAAGGCGAAGATGGAGCGCAGGAACAAATTACAGCGTTGTTTTATAAAGCGGTAGAGCTGATTTTAGAGAAATATGAGAAAAATAACAAGGACAAAGGAAACGACCGTTATTCTAAGCTTGCGTACGATACAATTATAAGTAATCTGAATGAACCGATAAGCATTTCTGAACTGGCAAGGCAGCTGCAGGTTTCAAGGATATATTTGTATAAAGCGTTTGTGAAAAACTATGGCAAATCTCCTGCGCAGTTTGTAATGGATATGCGCGTGCGCAATGCAAAGGTTCTGCTTACAATGACGGATAAATCAATAACGGAAATTGCTATTTCCTGCGGATTTGAAAACCCCGGATATTTTGCAAAAATTTTCAAATCGTGGGAAGGAATGTCGCCAAGTGAATACAGAAAAACACATAAAAAATAAAAGGCACTCGTTCGAGTGCCTTAATTTTATGTCGCGGTTACCGAACCGGGCGAAAATGATGCTTAATCAAAAAAGAAATCCGTGAGAATTCTCACGGATTTCTTTATATAAATAAAATTATTTCTTTGCAATAGCTTCTTTAGCTTTAGCAGCAATATTTTTAGCTGTAAGGCCGTATTCTTCAAGAAGAGCAGCCGGTTTACCGGATTTACCGAATTTATCCTGAATACCAACTCTTACAAGCGGAGCCGGCGCATTTTCAGCGAGAACTTCAGCAACTGCACTTCCGAGACCGCCGATAACACTGTGTTCTTCAGCAGTTACGATAGCGCCTGTTTCTTTAGCAGCTTTAATGATAATATCAGCATCAATCGGTTTGATTGTGTGGATATTGATAACTCTTGCATTGATTCCTTCTTCAGCAAGAATTTTAGCAGCTTCAAGAGCTTCCGGAACCATAAGACCGTTTGCAATAATAGAAACGTCTGTGCCGTCTTTA
>JAFVVU010000047.1 GCA_017502065.1 Clostridia bacterium
CAGCAGGCGTTACATCCGGAATGGTATCAAACGCATGGATAGAAAGCTTTACTGACAGCGGCGCTATCAGCGACTATGCGGTTGAAGCAATTGCCGCAATGATAGAAAACTCCATCGTACGCGGAAACGGCGACGGAACAGTAAATCCGCTTGGAAATACAACACGTGCGGAAGCGGCAGTTATTATGGAAAGAATAAGTGCCCTTCGCCCGGATTACAGAAGACTTTTAGCATAATACTTTTAGAATAACAATAAAAAACAGCCGAAACCGGCTGTTTTTTTTATTGCTGAATACAACACAATCAGCTTTTTGTTGATGCAGTACTTTTATTGACTATTACAAAAATATTATGAAAATATGAATATTGTTATACTTTTGTCCATTATAATACAAGCATTATGTAAAAAAACAGTATATAATTATAAATAAGTAAGTCAGTACGAAAGGGGATTTTTATGAGAAAAAGAATACTTGGCTTTTTGCTTGTATTTACACTTATTATTGCAACCTTTGGCTCGTTTGGAGTAATGGCGGCAAAAGAAAATTATGTGGAAGCAGAGCTTCTTGTGAATGGAGATATGGAGCTTCTTGGTGAGGCGTTTTCCTACTGGACAGGTATAAACATTGAAACAAAAATTGTTCACGGCGGGGGAAGAAGCCTTAAACAGACACATGCTGAAGACCCTAATGATAAAAGAATTTCAACACAGAGCAATGTAAAAGGATTTATTCCGGGAAAAACGTATAAATATACAGCGTGGATGTATACGGAAACAGTTTTCCCCGGAAGCAGACCGGTTATCAATATTATACCTAAAGATGCATCGGGAAAAACAATTTCCGAAGCCAGAGTAGATGTTGAGGCAGTTCCGCAGAAAGGTAAATGGACACAGGTTGTTCTTGATTTTATTGCTCCTGACGGAATTGCAAGCGCAGAAGTAAGTCTTCGCATAGACGGAGGAGGTACAATTTACTGGGATGATGCTTCAATCATAGGTAAAGTAACTCCCGAATATAAAGAATATATTGATGATTACAGACAAAAAAATCTTGAAGTAAAGGCTCAGGGCGAATATTATATGCAGCTTAATGAAGACAGAAATATGCGCCGTGCATTTGCGCCGGGTGCACAGAGCATTATTAAAAACAGCGGTTTTGAAAATCTTAACGAAAACGGAGTACCATCAAACTGGAGTTCCTCAAACAATGGTTGGGGAGCAACCTGTAACCTTGTTACGGGAGCGGAAAATGTTCACTCCGGCAACAATGCAATGATGATTGACGGTGAGGGACTATCCGGAAATCCGTACGCTTCACAGTTCATAACAGAAGGTTTTGAACCGGGCAAAGAATATGTAATTTCTGCATGGGTTAAGAATGTGGATATGACGGGCATCAGAGGCGCAATTATGAAATTCGAGTGCTATAGTGATGTTAACACAAGAAACTCAAGCACAGCAACGGGCGAAATGTTTTCACCTACATATGTTTATGATGACCACGAATGGCATCAGATAAAGCTTGTTTACAGAATACCTGAAAACACTAAAGTAATCATTGCACTTATCCGTATGAATGCACCGGGTAAACTAGCATATGATGATGTTGAGATGGCACTTGCCGCACCGGAAAGTGTGTGCAAACTTGATTCCTACAGAAAGTTCTTCTATACAGAAGACCCGGAAGGCACACTTTTTGCAAATATTGATAATGCTTACAGGGCAATCGAACCGGGAAGCTTTGTTGAATTTGCAATTAAAGATAAAAATGGTAATATCGTAGCATCCGAAAAAGAAGAGGCAAAGAAAACAACTTACTGGACATTTGATACTTCCGTTCTGGCAGAAAAGCAGACGGAATATACTGCATCTGCAACCTATTATGATGCAGCAGGTAACCTTATTGACGGACCGAGTGAAAAAGATATCTACCGCTACGACCGTCCGAAACGTATGAACGAAAACGGTGAGTATGTAGACCCCGTGACAGGTAAGGTTGTATATCCGTCACTTATCTATACGTGCGAAACTGAGGAAGACGTTATATATGCTGTAGAAAAGCTTGGTGTAACTGTAACAAAAAACTGGGTAAGAATGGGCGCTCCCGATGAAGAAATAATGGCAATGCTTGACCGTGCGCAGGAAATTGGAGTTAAAGTATGTTTTGTACTCTATACACCGCCTGCGGGACATCCTCTTACAATAGACGGCGTTCGTCATCTGGTTACGCTTGTAAAAGACCATCCGGCAGTTTATGGATATATGCTTCAGGACGAACCTACAATCCAAAGCGGTCCTTCGTGGAATGTAAAAACGTATGAACAAATGATTTATTATATCACGGAAGGCTATAAAGCAGTTCGTGCCATTGATCCCAATAACCTTGTATATTGCCTTGAGTGCCCTGCATCAATTGAAGAACTGCGTACTACCGCACAGTGTACAGACGTGTTTATGGTAGACCCGTATCCGAATTCACACGAGACGCTGAAGAGTTATCAGATACTCAAAATTGGTCAGGCGCTTGAAGCAACCGGAGGTGAATATAAGCAGCTTACACTTCTTAAAGCAGCTGCTATGG
>JAFVVU010000048.1 GCA_017502065.1 Clostridia bacterium
ACCGGGATAAATGGCAACTTTCATTGAGATCCTCCTTGTAAAAAAATGTCAAAACACTACACTTATCCAATTTACTACATCTATTATATACTATTTATTTAGAATAATCAATAGTTTATTTAAATTTTTTTATAAAAATTTATGTTTATTCTTCCATATTTTCTTTTGTCGAAGAGCACCAGCTCTCCCACCGTTTCGGGAACGGGTTGTCCGTCGTCCGTTTCGGCAATGATTATGCCGCCGTCTTCCAGGATTTTTGCTTCATCCACAGCCTTTATTGTCTCCCCTGCAAGCTCATCGGCATAAGGCGGGTCAAGGAAAATAAGGTCAAACTTTTCCGTTATTGTTTTTACAACGGCAAACACGTCATTTTTAAGCACTTTTGCCTTATCTGCAAGCTTTGTATGTTCAAGATTTTGCTTTATTATTTCTGCAGCCGCAGCGCTTTTTTCGGCAAAAACCGCCATTTTTGCCCCCCTGCTTAGCGCCTCTATTCCAAGAGCGCCGCTGCCGGCAAAAAGGTCAAGCACTTTTTTGCCGTAAATATCATTTGCAAGTATGTTGAAAATTGCCCCTTTGACCTTATCGGTTGTGGGGCGCGTGTCGTTCCCTTCAATTGTTCTTAGTTTTGCGCCTCTTGCGCTTCCCGAAATAACTCTCATATATCCCCCAATAAAAAACATATGCAACTGCGGACAAAAAGCCGGCAGTTGCATCACGTTTACTGAATTATTCTTTTTGCAGTTACATACGTTCTTGTGTAGTATGCTGAATTAAGACTGCTTGTTCTTACAACATCTCCGGGTACGGTTGCATGAATAAACTCTCCTCCGCCAACATAAATGCCAACGTGAGAAATTCCGCCGTACGTATTGAAGAATACTAAATCACCCGGCAAAAGCTCATTTTTAGATACAGTTACACCAACAGTAGCCTGTCCGCTTGCTGTACGCGGAAGCGACACACCAAACTGACGGTACACGTATGATGTGAAGCCGGAACAGTCAAATCCCGAAGGAGATGAGCCGCCGCTTACATACGGTACACCTGTGAATTTTTTACTGTATGTAACAATTTCGCTTCCTTTTCTGGAAACGCTGCCTCTTGATATTGGTGTTATTTTGCTTAAGTCCGCATCGGGTCTGACATAGCTTGCGCTTACGTAAGCAAAATCTCCTCGAAGCAGTATCTGATACCATCCGTCCAGAACACCTACGATAACGGGCTTGTCCCCGTATGCAAACTGTCCCACAACAGATGATGCTGTTGTTGCATCTTTTCTTATGTTGAGCAAACTTGCTGTTACTGTACCTGTGCAAAGTTCAATAACAGAAACATAATCCGCCGATGCATAAGCTTCTTTGCCATTATAATTAATTTTGTAAAAACCGCTTTCCAATTCAACAATTTCTACTGTTTCCCCAGCATATGCTTTGCCTATTATACTTGATTCGGTTGTCGGTGCACTTCTTATATTAAGAGCATCCGCTGTTACTCTGCCGCCTGCAGCCATACATGCTGACTGTGATAAAATAAGCGTCGCAAGTATCAGACCGAACAGTTTAAATCGGTGCATGCATACACCTCCTCATTAGTTTCACCCTATGGGCGCTTATAATTCTTGTCTATTATACCATACTTTTTTTCATATGTCAAATTTAAGAGGGTATATTTTCATTTTTATCACCAAAAATGGTAATTTTTGGTAAATTTACGCAAATTTATTTCCATTTTTTGTTATATTACTCCATTGACAAATTTTGTAAAGTACAAATTTTTTAGCATTTTTAATAAAAAAGTTCAATTTTTTTGATTTAAAATATAGAAATTCAATGAAATAGTACAAATTACTTGTACTTTTGACATTTCTGTGATATAATTACAATTAACAAAAATAATCAGAGAGGAAGCAACCAAGTTGAAAAAATCATCAGTATTATTAGTAGACCCCAACAAAGACTGGCTTGAACAGATGAAAGCCGAGCTTAGTAATTATTCCGAAATTGAGGTTATAACCTCCACAAACACCGAATCTGCACTCCAGATAATCCGGGATTTTGACATAAATGTCATAATTTGCGATGTTATGCCCGACATGAGCGGATTTCAGATTCTTGAGCATGTGCATATTAATCCCGATGCCCGAAAGCCGCCGGTTATTATGACAAGTACGTTTGTAAACGATACAATTATAAGTCGTGCATCCGCACTTGGCGCATCTTATTTTATTGCAAAACCGTTTGATTCCTATACCCTTTATCACCAGATTTGTTTCTTTGACGGAGGCGCACTTATTGCCGAAAAGAATACCGCAGCGGCATCAATAATGAACGACGGCGAATACGATGTTGAAATTATGGTAAGCAATATTATAAAAACAATAGGTGTACCCGCTCACATAAAAGGATATCAGTTCCTGCGCGATGCAATTATATGGGTTATTGAGGATATGGAGCTCATCAACGCTGTGACAAAAGAGCTTTATCCGGGAATTGCAAAGAAATACAAAACAACTCCGTCACGAGTGGAAAGAGCAATCCGCCATGCCATTGAAGTATCATGGCAAAGAGGCGATATTGATATGCTTAACAAGCTTTTCGGTCATACGGTTAAATTTAATAAAGACAAACCGACAAACTCTGAATTTATTGCGATGATTGCGGATAAAATCCGACTTCAGCTAAAACGCAACACCGAATCTCGTGCAGGCTGATACGTTACCTGCATAAAAAAAGACAGTCAAAAGACTGTCTTTTTATTTTGAATTTTTATTCCATGTGGATTTTTCTCCACGGCCGTGCGCAGATAAAGCAAATTGTTGTACCAACGACTGCAAGTGCAAGCCATATCAGCACAGCCCCTGTCCAGTTGCTTCCTTCGCCAACCACAAGTGCTATCCCGTAAGCCGAAATTGCACTTCCCACGTATGTACATGAGTTGATTACCCCCGAGGCAGTTGCCACATTGCCATATTTTTTGAATGCCGCCGGGAGCATGGATATAAGCATAAGGTTTACACCTGACATTGTGCCGTAAAGTGCCGCCATAAAGATGATTGATACAATTGCATTCTTACCTGTTGAAAACACAAGCACAAGCGCCGAAATTGCACTTACTGCAAAAATAACACCGGCACACAAAACAGGGTTTTTGATTTTTTTACTGTGAAGAATTGATGCAACTTTCATACAGCCAAGCGCAAA
>JAFVVU010000049.1 GCA_017502065.1 Clostridia bacterium
AACTTTTCCGGAACGGAATGGCACATGTTATAGGCTCGGATGCGCATAACATGAGTTCAAGATGCTCTCTTATGGATATTGGGCATGCTTATATTCGCAGAAATCTTGGTCAGGAATATATTGACAAGATTGAAGAAACAGCAAAGAAACTACTTAATCTTTAGCGGCTGAGATAAAATGCACAGAACGCATAAAGCAAGGTATATTTTTGAAATACCAAACAGATATGTTCATATAATTAATTAAGGAAAGGAGTTGCTTAAAAGCAACTCCTTTTTTATTGGTCGCTTTATGCTATGGACAACCTTCACCCTCGGAGTACTTATGTACACCTTCGGGCAAGGCCTGCGGCGGAAGAATTGTCCATTCTGCACTAGTTTCTCTCGTGGCCGCAGAGTATTTGCTTGACATGTGCCCCTTTTTAGTGGTAAAATTTATTATGTATAAGTATATGCAAAAAGAGGTGACGGATATATGCGTAAAAAGGAAATTGCAGCTGAAATTGAAAAGGTTTTTGATACTGTTTATGCGGATGCAAAATGCTCGCTTGATTTTGAAAATCCGCTGCAGCTTCTTATTGCAACTCAGCTTGCGGCGCAGTGTACCGATGCAAGGGTAAACCTTGTAACACCTGCTTTGTTTGAAAGATATAAAACGGCAAAAGATTTTGCCGAGGCGGATGCAAGTGAGCTTGAAGGCTATATTCATTCAACCGGATTTTTCAGAAATAAAGCCAGAAATATAATAGGCTGCTGCATAAAACTGCTTACGGATTTCGGCGGAGTTGTGCCTGATAATATGGACGACCTTCTCACACTTCCGGGTGTGGGCAGAAAAACGGCTAATATAATTCTTGGTGATGTGTATAATAAACCTGCGGTGGTTATTGATACCCACGCAAAACGAATTGCTTACAGAATAGGTCTTACGGATAATACCGACCCTACAAAAATAGAATTTGACCTTATGAAAATATTAAACCCGTCTACAAGTGCACAGTTTTGTCATTGCCTTGTATATCACGGGCGTGCCGTGTGCAAAGCAATTTCGCCACAATGTGAAATATGCCCGATTGCACATCTTTGCAAAAAAAGAACAAAAAAGACTAAATAGAGGAAACGTATGGATAAATTTGAACTTGTATCACCGTTTAAACCAACGGGTGACCAGCCTCAGGCGGTGGAAAAGCTTGCCGAAGGTGTTCTCCGTGGAGAAACCGGTCAGATTTTGCTTGGCGTAACGGGAAGCGGAAAAACATATACAATTGCAAATGTAATTGAAAAGGTTAATAAACCTACCCTTGTGCTTGCGCATAATAAAACTCTTGCGGCACAGCTTTGCAATGAATTCAAGGAATTTTTCCCTAATAATGCAGTTGAATATTTTGTTTCCTATTATGACTATTATCAGCCGGAAGCATACATTGCACAAACCGATACCTACATTGAAAAAGACTCGTCAATAAATGATGAAATAGATAAACTGCGCCACTCGGCAACAGCGGCACTTTTTGAAAGAAAAGACGTTATAATCGTATCGTCTGTCAGCTGTATATACGGACTGGGTGACCCGATGGATTATAAGAATCTCATGGTATCACTCCGTCCCGGTATGCAAAAAGACCGCGACAGTATCCTCCGTCAGCTTGTGGAAATTCAGTACGAACGTGCCGATACGGATTTTGCCAGAGGTACATTCCGTGTGCGCGGCGATGTTGTTGAGATTTATCCGGCAGGCGCTGAAAACGTTGTAAGGGTTGAGTTTTTCGGTGACGAAATTGAAAAAATAAAAGAAGTGGACTACGTTACAGGAAATACAATCGGTGTAAGAAATCATATAGCGATTTTTCCGGCATCACACTATGCAACACCAAAAGAAAAGCTCCGCATTGCAATTGAAAATATAAATACCGAACTTGATGAGCGGATAAAATATTTTGAAGAAAACGATAAATTTCTTGAAAAACAGCGAATTGAACAGCGCACAAGATATGATATGGAAATGCTTTCCGAAATCGGTTTCTGTAGTGGGATAGAAAACTATTCAAGACATCTGGCAGGACGTGCGCCGGGTTCTACTCCGTACACTCTGCTCGACTATTTCCCTGACGATTTTCTGCTTGTGGTGGACGAATCACACGTTACAATTCCACAGGTGCGCGCAATGTATAACGGTGACAGAGCAAGAAAAGAGTCGCTTGTTGAATATGGTTTCCGTCTTCCGTCGGCATTTGATAACCGTCCGCTTAATTTTGCGGAATTTGAAAAGAAAATACATCAGACAATATATGTTTCTGCAACACCGGCAGTATATGAAAAAGAAAATTCATCTCAAACGGTTCAGCAGGTTATAAGACCCACAGGGCTTCTTGACCCTGAAATTTTTGTGCGCCCGATAGAAGGGCAGATTGACGATTTGCTGCACGAAATCAATGAGGGAATAAAGAAAAATCAGCGTACTCTTGTAACCACACTCACGAAACGTATGGCAGAGGCGCTTACAGATTATCTAACAGAACAGGGAGTTAAAGTGCAGTATCTCCATTCCGATGTTGAAACCCTTGAACGTATGGAAATCATACGCAACCTGCGTCTTGGTAAGTTTGATGTACTTGTTGGAATCAACCTTCTCCGTGAAGGGCTTGACCTTCCTGAAGTATCGCTTGTGGCAATACTTGATGCGGATAAAGAAGGGTTTCTCCGCAGCGAAACATCGCTTATCCAGACGATAGGCCGTGCGGCGCGAAACGCCGAGGGCAGAGTTATTATGTATGCCGATAAAATCACCCCTGCAATGAAAGCGGCAATTGATGAAACAAACCGAAGAAGAAAAATTCAGGATGATTATAATAAGGAGCATGGCATAACACCGAAAACCATTATCAAAGCGGTGTTTGATGTTATTGAAGCAACACGTCCCGATGAAACGGAATCGAATAAAAAACGCAGCAAAAAGGATACAGCGAAGCTTATTGCATCTCTTACAAAAGAAATGCAGAAAGCCGCAAAAATGCTTGATTTTGAGCTGGCAGCATCGCTTCGTGATAAAATAAAGGAGTTAAGTGAAACCATAAATGGCTAAAGATAAGATTATTATACAAGGGGCAAGAGAAAATAATTTAAAAAACGTAAGCCTTGAAATTCCACGTGATAAAATGGTTGTTATGACGGGTCTTTCCGGCAGCGGAAAATCCTCACTCGCGTTTGATACTATATACGCCGAGGGACAAAGGCGTTATGTGGAATCCTTGTCGTCGTATGCCCGTCAGTTCCTCGGACAGATGGATAAACCCGAAGTGGATTATATTGAAGGCCTTTCTCCGGCAATTTCAATTGACCAGAAAACCACATCTAAAAATCCGAGATCAACGGTTGGTACAGTAACGGAAATATATGATTATCTTCGTCTTTTATATGCAAGAATCGGCCGTCCGCATTGTCCGAAATGCGGTAAACCGATTAAACAGCAGACGATTGACCAGATTGTTGACAAGGTAATGTCATTTGACGAGGGAACAAAGCTTGTCATTATGGCGCCGGTTATCCGTGGCAAAAAAGGCACACATCAGACCATTTTTGAAGATGCGAAGAAAAGTGGGTTTGTACGTGTGCGAGTTGACGGCAATATGTACGAGCTTGAAGAAGAAATTACTCTTGAAAAAAATAAAAAACATAACATAGAAATTGTTGTTGACCGAATTATCGTGCGTGCGGAATCAAAATCCAGAATAACAGATTCGCTTGAAACGGCACTTAAACTCGGCGGCGGTCTTGTTATCGTGCAGGTGCTCGGTGGGGAAGAATTCACGTTCAGCCAGAACTATGCCTGTACAGATTGCGGCATAAGCATTGACGAGCTTGCACCGAGAATGTTCTC
>JAFVVU010000050.1 GCA_017502065.1 Clostridia bacterium
CAAGCTTACGGCAAAACTCGTGGTCAATGCTTATTGTGTAGACAGAATGCGGAATATTTACATCCCTGTCTCCCCACCGCACAAGCTGTCTGCCCATAATAAGACATTCACCGGCATTAATCTGATATTTTTCCGTTTCGGTTATATGAACTGAACTTCCTTCCACACAATACATAATTTGCATAAAGCTGAGTTTATTCGGAAAATTATGTTTTGAATAGGCCGTGCTTATTCGTATATCTTTGGTGGTATGAAGAGGTTCGATTTCATCAAATTTATTTGTGCACGCAAATCCAACCCTGATGGGAATGGACAGATTGGTTTTAAATGCGGTATAAAAATTTATCATAACTTTCACCCGATGTCAGTATACCAAAATTATTTTAAAAGTCAATTATTAATTGCCGCCGAAATTATTCAAGTTCGGAAATCCACAAATCTACTGCCGCGTCAGATGGCATTTTAAGGTCTGTTCGTGGCGAGAGTGAAATCTCTCCTACTTTCGGGCCGTCCGGTACGCATGAACGTTTGAACTGCTGAGTAAAAAATCTTCTGTAGAAGGTTTTAAGCCATTTAAGAATTGTTTCCGCCTCATATTCTCCGTCAAACGTGTCTGCCGCAAGTCTGTATATTTTTTTCGGTTCAAAGGCATATTTGGTCGCATAATAAATAAAGAAATCGTGCAGCTCGTACGGGCCTACAATATCCTCGGTTTTCTGCGCAATATCCCCTTCTTCCGGAGGAAGAAGCTCGGGACTTACCGGTGTGTCAAGAATATCAATGAGCACGTCTTTAAGCTCGCCCTGTGACACATCTGCAACATATTTCACAAGATAACGTACCAGTGTTTTCGGCACGCCGCAGTTTACGCCGTACATTGACATATGGTCGCCGTTATAGGTTGCCCAGCCGAGTGCAAGCTCTGACATATCGCCCGTACCTATTACGATACCGCCTTCCATATTGGCAATATCCATAAGCACCTGAGTACGTTCTCTTGCCTGTGCATTTTCATAAACTGCATTATGGTTGTTTATATCGTGGCCGATATCCTCAATATGTTTTGTTACAGATTCGGAAATATCAACACATTTAAGTGTAACGCCAAGCGCTTCGCAAAGCTTTTCGGCATTGCCTTTTGTTCTTTCCGTAGTGCCGAAACACGGCATTGTTACCGCAATTATATTCTTTTTATCCCAACCGAGATTATAAAATGCGCGAACACAAACGATGAGTGCAAGCGTTGAATCAAGACCGCCCGAAATCCCGATTACAGCAGTTTTGCTGTTTGAACGGGAAAGACGTTTTTCAAGACCTGCCGCCTGGATTTTAAGAATATCCTCGCATCCTGCAAGTTCCGGAATAAACGGATATTTTTCATATTTTCTTGTAAGCGGTGTATCAGAAAGCTCCATTTCAAAAAGGCTTACCGCATATTCACCGATGGATTCCGGATAATATGCTTTTTTTCTTTCACCGTCAATCATTTTAACATCAATGTCGGTTATTGCCGGCGTTTTTTCAAACGGTGCAGTTTCTACAAGCACTGTACCGTTTTCGCCGATTATAGCGTGACCTGCATAAACCGCATCGGTTGTTGATTCTCCATCGCCTGCATTTGAATACATATAACCCGAGATGAGCTTTTTGCTTGCTGTTTTAACCGCATTTCTTCTTATTTCTGCTTTTCCCACTGTTTCGGGGTCTGCCGCAGAATTAAGAATTATGTTTGCACCCTCTGCGGCGTGAATTTCCGAAAGAGCGTAAATTCCAAAATCCTCGCCTGTTACTGCCGCAAATGAGAATTCGGGAAGCTCGGCACATTTAAACAAAATATCTGTGCCAAAAAGTGTGGTTTTTCCAAATAAATCTATTTCAAATGTTTCATCCGGAGCAGGCGCAAAATATCTGTTTGCATTTGCTGACGGCACTAAACCAAGAATTTTCCCTTTATATATAACCGCGCTGCAGTTATAGAGCTTTCCTTCGAATGCGAACGGAAGACCTGCTGCAAAAACAGTATTTGCACGTCTTGTTCCTTCTGCAATATCAGAAAGTGCTTCCTGTGCAGCTGAAATCAGTTTTTCCTGGAAAAACAAATCTCCGCAGGTTGCGCCGGTTATGCAAAGCTCCGGCAAAAGAGCAAGGCGCACGCCCGATGCTGACGCTTCTTTTATAAGGGATATTATTTCTTTCGCGTTTGATTTGCAGTCTGCAAGTCTTATTTCAGGAGTAAGACATGCACATTTGATAAATCCGTGTTTCATAAAGTTTTCTCCTTATCTTTTGTATATTAATCCATAATTCTTCTTATTCCGTAAGACCCGGTTTCCGGATCCATAAAAATAGGCAGTTTTGGCGGATAATATGTAAATATTATAAATGCCGCCACCAAAATAACTATCACCGCAAAGGCATACTTTCCCTGCCGTTTCGACGGGTACATAGCCATGCACATATGATGCGCAGTGAATTGCCCTGTCATAACCGACATTGCCGCAATCAGAAAATCAACAAGGCGGCTATGCATACCAAATGCGCATATGTAAAAATAGTACACCATTACTGTCATGAGCGGTGAAACCACGCCCGACAGCGCCGCGCCGGTCAAAGCTCCCGTCCTTGATATTTTTAGCTTATATCTTGCAAAATATGCCGCCGTCCAGAACATAAGCACGGGAAATACAAGCGTTTTCAAATATTCCCATATACTTTTGTTTATCGGCACAAACGGCGCCAGCATTTCCGCCTGATCTGCAAGATTATAAATATGCCTTCCTGCCGCCGACAAGCTTACTATCAGCGGCACACTTATATAAATCCATTTTTCAAATTTCATTTAAAGCTCCTCCAACACATAAGTATATGCGTTTTCGGTATGCTAAATGATTATATATCCATTGTAATCTGGTCGGTTTCCGGAATTCCGTCAAGGCAGTGCTGTTCTTTCAGAAGTGCGATAACGGTTTTTGAAACCTTACTTCTTTCACGCAAATCTTCAACACTGAAAAACTCTCCGTCCTGTCTTGCCTCGGCAACAGATTTTGCCGCATTTACGCCCAGTCCCGGAAGTGCAGACAGCGGCGGAAGAATACCGTCTTCCGTAGGTATAAACCTTGTTGCATGGGATTTATACAAATCAATTTTTGTAAACTTAAGTCCTCTTGCATACATTTCGTTACACATTTCAAGAATTGTGATAACGTTCTTTTCTTTTGCCGACGGATTTTCGAGCTTTGAATATTCGTCCAGATGTTTTATTATATTATCGTGCTCACCCGTCATAATAACGGCGTCAAACTCATCCGCGCGAACAGTGAAATATGTTGCATAGAATTCTTTCGGATAATTAACCTTATAATATGCAATACGGAACGCCATCATAACATATGCCGTGGCGTGAGCTTTCGGGAACATATATTTGATTTTTTTACACGATTCTATATACCATTCCGGAACATTATTTTCACGCATCAGACTTTCCTGTTCAGGTGAAAGTCCTTTACCCTTACGTACGCTTTCCATTATTTTGAACGAGTCTTTTTTCGGAAGTCCCGCATAGATAAGATAAACCATGATATCGTCACGGGTACAGATGGCTTCTTTAAGAGTTACTGTGCCGTTCTGGACAAGCTCCTGAGCGTTGTTGAGCCAAACGTCCGTACCGTGCGAAAGCCCTGAAATTCGCACAAGCTCTGCAAACGTGGTGGGTTTTGTATCAACAAGCATTTTACGTACAAACGATGTACCGAATTCCGGTATACCGTAGCTTCCGACGGTACTTCTTATAGCCTCTGCCGTCGTGCCGAGTGCTTCCGTCGTTGTGAAAATGCTCATTGTTTTCGGGTCACCGATTTTAATATCGGTTGCTTTTGTATTTGTTAGGTCTTCAAGCATTCTTATTACCGTCGGGTCATCATGACCGAGGATATCAAGCTTGAGAAGTCGGCCCGATATCGAATGATAATCGAAATGGGTTGTAATTATATCACTTTCCGTATCGTCCGCCGGATGCTGTACCGGGCAGAACATATGTATGTCCTCATCCCTCGGTACAACCATGATACCGCCGGGGTGCTGACCTGTGGTACGCTTAACGCCTGTACATCCTTTTACAAGACGGTCAATTTCTGCCGCCGAAGGCGACATTCCACGTTTGTCGAAATATTTTTTAACAAATCCGTATGCGGTTTTTTCCGCAACAGTACCAATTGTACCTGCACGGAAGGTATATCCCTTACCGAACAGAGTTTCCGTGTACTGATGTGCAACCGGCTGATAATCACCGGAGAAGTTAAGGTCAATATCCGGCTCTTTATCACCGTCGAAACCAAGGAATGTTTCAAACGGAATATCGTGTCCGTCTTTATTATATAATGTGCCGCAAACTGGACAGTTTTTATCTTCCATATCCACACCGGAACCCACAGAACCGTCGGTTATAAATTCGCTGTGCTTACAGTTCGGGCACACATAATGCGGCTGAAGAGCATTAACCTCTGTTATACCAAGCAGATA
>JAFVVU010000051.1 GCA_017502065.1 Clostridia bacterium
GAAAGATGCTCGGATTTCGGGTCTGCCCATGCATCATCCTGCGAGCTTGCCACATACACTTTTCGCGGGGCTATTGCCGCAAGAAGAAAATGCTGGTCAAACGGCATTGTTTCTTCTTTTTCTCCATATGCAGCATATTTTTTGCAGAACCACTGTCCCGCATTGTCTGTGATATATTTAATTCTCTCTCCTGTGTTTCCTCTTGCGAGTGCAGCGCCTGCACAACCGGAGCTGTTTGAATATACATATTTAAATCTTTCATCAAATGCGCCTGCAACAAGTGCTGTTTTGCCAAGTCTTGAATGACCTGCAACAGCAATTTTTTCAGTATTTACGTTTTCATTTTCAAGAACATAATCAAGAAGTCTTGATTCGGCATACGCCCACATTGCAATTTTGCCGGTATCGGAATCTTCTTTTCTTTCGCCAATAATTGCTGCCATTCCATCCGCATAATCAGAATTATCACTTGTTACATCGCTATAACAGAAAGCTGCAAGCGCAACACCACTGTTTATAAGCTGCTCTGCCGGAATATATTCGCGGAAACCATTTTCACCAAAATAAGAAAATACCACAAGCGGCGGATTTTCTACGCCTTTCGGGAACATTATGCTTGCCGGGAATGTAAATTCTTTACCGCCAATCGCAAAAGTTATATCAACTATTTTCCATATACCGAAGCCTGCCGCAGCAGATTTATCATTAAAATATGTAACCTCGCCTTTTACAAAATCGGGTTTAGGCGGCATATATCCATAGGCGTGTTTTTGAAGAATATCAAGAATTTCTTCACGCCTTTTGTCTACATTATCTTTTGTTACTACCGTGCCATCAGCAAAGGTTAAGAGATCCGGCAGATTACGTTTTTTAAGTTCGTATTTAATATAACTCATTATCATCACCAACCTATTTATAACACACAATCTGTTCAAAGTCAAGAAAAAAGAGCCGATGTAAAAGCATCAGCTCTTTTTTTGTATATTATGCGAGTAATCTTTTGTATTCCGGACGAAGGGCACTTATTCTGTTCATTATAACTGCCGCTTCCGCTCTTGTTGTGTTACCAAGCGGATTTACTGTTCCGTCGCCGTTTCCGCGTACGATAGCATTTTCTATCATTGAAGCCATTGCTTCAACCGCATAGTCGCTTATATAACCGCTGTCGCTGAAGTTATTTACCCACGCGTTTGATACCATTCCGGATGTAACGCCTGCTGTTTTCATTCCTCTGTAGCACATTGTCATAAGGTCCTGACGTGAGATTGGTGCTTCAGGTTCAAACTTGTTATCCCCTGTTCCGTTGAATATACCAAGTGCTTTACCTGTTGCAATTTCTTTAGCATATTCGTGATTCGGGTCAACGTCTGCAAAGTTTTCTGCACCTTTTACTTCAAGTCCGAGTGTTCTTATGATAAAGCCTGCAAAGTCTGCTCTTGTGATGTTGTCCGCAGGCGCAAATGTGCCGTAGCCTTTATTATTAACTATGTCCTTCTCGTTCAGCATTTCAGCTGCATTTGCTGCCCATTCATAGCCTGTCATATCGTCAAATGCCGGCTGCGAAAGAACTGATGTATCTACATCTGCATATACTTTATACAGTGCTACCTGAATGTCTGAAAGGGTTGTTTCTATAACGCCGTTTCCGCGTACGATGGAGTTTTCTATCATTGCGGCAATTGCTTCAACCGCATAGTCGCTGATAGCGCCGCTGTC
>JAFVVU010000052.1 GCA_017502065.1 Clostridia bacterium
TCTTCTCAAAAGCTCGTGGAGCATTACCACCTGCATCAGATCTCTGTCTGCGGCCATTCCTTCTGCCAGTGCTCTGGCCAGCATCCGATCCCGCACCCGGTACAAATATTCCCGGTCCGGATACTCATCATACATAGATCCGCCATCTCGGTTATGATAGATGCCGCTGAGAAAAACGGCAAGCTTCTTATGATAGGCTTTGCGCGCCGCTACGGAAGTGACACAATAATTCTTGAAAACTTTCTTAAACAGGATTATTTTGGCGAAATATACTATGCAAAAGCAACATATCTGCGTAGAAAAGGCTTTCCGGGCGGCTGGTTTGGAGACAAAGAACGTTCCGGTGGCGGTCCGCTTATTGACCTTGGCGTACATATGATAGACCTTACAAAATATATTATGGGAAATCATAAACCGGTGTCCGTATATGGCGCAACCTTCCATAAACTCGGCGACAGAAAGAACGTAATCGGCAGAGGCGGATACGAATCTGCAATTAAAAGCAATAAAGATCCGTTCAATGTTGAAGACCTTGCAACTGCAATGATAAAATTTGATAACGACAGCGTCATTGCCGTTGATACAAGCTTTAGTCTTAATATTAAAAAAGATACTACAGACTTGCAGTTTTTTGGAACAAAAGGGGGAGCAAAGCTTGCACCTGAGCTTGAAATCTACAGCGAACAGTGCGGCTATATGGTTGATACCAGTCTTGTTGCACCGACTGCACTTGATTTCACAACCTTATTCTCAAACGAAATCAACCATTATGTAGATTGCCTTATGGGAAGAGCTCAGTGTAAATCACCTGCAAAAGATGGACTTGAAATGATGAAAATACTTGATGCAATTTATGAATCAGCAGAAACCGGCCACGAGGTCATTTTGAAATAAGGAGGAATATGTATGCAGCTTCGAGACAAATTCTGGCTTTGGGGACATCCCGAAGGACGTTATAACAATGAACACGGAAACACACGTGTTTCCCGTATGACACCAATGGAAGGATGCTTGTACCTTGGTGTGCGCAATACATTTCTTGTGCCCGACGGATGGGAAATGAACCGCCGACAGTACAATAAATCTGTAAAAACCTTAAAGCAGGTGGGATGGGAATGTTTTAAAGCAATAAAAGACCCGTCGGTTGTTGAACCGCTCATTCAGGAAGCGGCAGATTTTCCGAACATCGGATGTGTGGTGTTTGACGATTTTATGAACTACAGAAGCGCTGTTGCAGAACACGTTAAAAACGGCGGCGACCCCGATATGGGAGTGAAAAATCTGTGGGAGGTACAGCATCGTCTTAAAAATAATGATGTGCGCCCGCTTGATATGTGGATGGTGCTTTATACAAAAGACTTTGGTATTGTACCCGAAAAGGATGCCGACCTTTTAAGACATATAGAGCCGTTTGACGGAATAATAATGTGGACATGGGAAGAAAAAGACGTGCCGCTTATTCCTGAAAAATGGGAGCTTTTCAAAAAAATGACACCGAATAATAAAAGAATGTTTGGCTGTTACCTCTGGAACTTTGGCGAAAAGAAAGAAGCAACCGGCGATGCAGTAAAATGGCAGCTTGACTGGTACAGAGAAAGAATTCTTGCAGGGGAAGCACAGGGCGTTGTTCTTCATACGAACACAATGGCAGACCTTGACCTTGAAGCATATGACGTGGCGTGCGAATGGATGGAAAAACACGGCGATGAAATAATAGACTAAAAAGAGGGGCATTAAAAAATGCCCCTTTATTTTTTGTATGTGGATGGTGAAACACCGTAATATTTTTTGAATGTGCGGGTGAAATATGAAAGGTTTTCAAATCCGCTGTTATAGCAGGCTTCGGAAACGGAAGCCTTTCCCGACATGAGCAGCCTTGCGGCTTTTTTGCACCTGCATATATTTATGTATGAAACAACAGTATGCTCAGTAACTTTTTTAAATTCGTGGCATAAATGATATTTGGAAAGTCCGGTCTGCCTTGCCAGAATGTCAAGTGTAAGCCTTTCGGTAAGATGCGAATTTATGTACCCGATTGCGATTTTAGTCATTTCAACCGAGCTTGATTCACGAAACGTGAATTCTTCAGCGGTGGAATAATTGTCGCAAAGATATAAAATAAGGTTAAGTATACTTAAACGGAGACGTGCTGTATGGTGTTTGGTTTTGTTAATAAAAACATCGCCGGCTTTGATAAAAAGGTGTAAAAGATTTTCATCTTTAATACTGTTTTCAACGGTTAAACCTTTTATATCAATATCATTGTCAGCAAAAAAACAATCATCAATGATAAGACAGTCGAAAACAAGATGGCTGTCCGATACAATTGAATGAAGTGTGTTGGAATTAACAATAAAAATATCACCCTCATTAAAATCATAGCTTGTGCTGTTGCAAATTATTCTGCCGCTGCCGGAAACACATCTGGAAATTTCCACTGCCGGATGCCA
>JAFVVU010000053.1 GCA_017502065.1 Clostridia bacterium
ATGCTTAGTAGCTTTGATGAGAGTACCCTTTCCTCCCTTGCCGAAGAAACACCACTTGGCAGACTTGGCTCTCCGGAGGATATCGCAGAAACGCTGCTGTTTCTAGCATCAGATAAAGCGGATTTCATAACCGGTCAGGTAATAAGCCCCAACGGCGGATTTGTAATATAGAACAAGGCTTCAGCAAATGCTGAAGCCGTTTATTTGTATGACCTTAATTCATCCGTTAGTCCAAGTATATAATCTGCCGAAACATTATATATTTCAGCAAGCATAATAAGAAGTTCGCAAGGCAAATCACGAAGCCCAATTTCGTATCTGTAATACTGCGGTTGTGTGGTATAAAGAAGTTTTGCAATCTCTTTTTGAGTGTAGTTATTATCTTCTCTCAAGTCTCTCAGTCTTTTATAATATGCCATAAACATCTCCTAAAAAATATCTATTTGGATATATTGACATTTTAACATTATTATAGTATAATATTGTCAAAATATATCCATTTGGATATAAATATTGGAGGTAATATTAATGAACGAAAAATTAAAAGAACTTGATGGACGCTTGTTTTCCAATGTTGGCGCAAACATCAAAAAAGTAACAAAAATTGTTTTTTGGGTTGAAACTGCCTGCTCGTTAATTGCTGCAATAATTATGTTATTTATAGCAATGGATTGGGAAGATGAACGCTTACTCATTGGCACTCTTTCGTGTCTTGTTGCACCCGTTCTGTTCTGGCTTGGTAGTCTTGCTATGTATGGATTCGGCGAGCTTGTTGACAGAGTAATTAAAATTTCCGAAAAAAACTGATTATTATAATAAAAAGGCTTCAGCAAAAGCTGAAGCCTTTTATTTATTCAATTGCACTTATCTTTATATTGTCGGCAGTAATGCCAGTGTTTCCTATAATTACGTCTTTTATTTTAACAATTTCCTCAGGGGTAAGTTCGTTTACAGATTTCACTGACACGCTTACTTTTCCGTCGGATATGAACACTACTGCGTCGCTCATTCCTTTTGCTATAAGCGCGCCCTCGCATATACCTTCTTTTTCAATTGCCGATGCAATTTCGTTAATTGCATTTCCTGCGGCAACCTTGCCATCGTCCGGTGTTGCCGGATTGTTTATTGCTTCCTGAAGCATTTCGCGGCTCTTTTCCCGTGCACTGTCACGTGCTTCACGCGCTTTTTTAAGTACTTCATTTTCCGGCACGGAAACCTCAGTATCTGTCGGTACAGATGCACTTACGGGAGCTTCCTCCACCGGCTGGGTATACGCCCAGTTTATATATCCTGCCACAAGTACCATAATTGCAATAATACTAAGGACAATACGTTTTCTTTTAAGAATCATCATTTTTGTTCCTCCATAAATTTATTTCATTTCCACAACCTCTACCCGATGCGACGGCACGCCGAGAGATGTTTCCACCGCAGATTTAAGCCTCTGCCGGACTGTTTCATTTCCTGCGCCTTTGGCGCTTACTATAACACCTTTTATTTTAGGTGCGCTCATTTTTACCGTAACAGGAGCCAGGTCACCTGTTTTTCCTGCCATTACTGTTTCCTGCTCATTTTCGCTTGCGCCTTCGCGCAGGGTTTGTTTTGTATCCTTGGCATATTCGGATGCACCGTAGTCCTCCAGACTTACAAAAACCGCAACCTTGCCCGCACCTTTAACAGTTGAAAGGATTTTTTCAAGCCGCGTTTCTATGTCATCCGCCTTATCCGCTATGCTGACCGGTTTTTCCGCCGTCTTTTCCTGACCGGAAAACATACCACCTCCTATAACAAGAGCGCATATCCCTATTAAAAAAATTATAATTATATTTACTGTACGCTTATTTTTAAATAGTGCTTTAATATCCATACCGTCACTCCGTCATTTGTACTTTTGAAGGGAAAATGCCAAGCGCCGCCGCAATGTCGGCACGCTTTTCAGGCACATTTTTATGTATTACAACCTTTTCAATGTCACCGTCCGAAAATATAATTTCCGTTTCGGTGTCCTCTCCTGTTATTTCACTCACCATCTTCTTTGCCGACTTTTCATAAAGCTCTCTGCTTTGTTTTTCGGTAAGCTCCTGCATTTTTTGTGCAGTATCATCATAATTTATATATTCACCGGTTTCTTCAAATATGTCCGCATTTACCGGGTCAAAATTCACAAGCGGACCTATAATCAGGATTGACATAATCACTCCAAGAAGCATGCGGAGCGTTCTTTTTGACGGAGCTTCGGGAACAAGTGCTTCAATTACAGCACAGATAAAAACAAATCCTGTAAGCGACTGTATCCATATTTTCATACTGCCACCCCGTTACATCGCCGCTATCATTCCCGTGCACACGATGAACATAAGTCCCGACGCAAGCACAAGCGCAATAATTATTGTCAGTGCGGATGACATTTCGTCCACCACACCGCTTATTCGTCTGTCACACACAGGCGTTATTACAAGCGAGGTTATTTTATATATAACGAGCACCGAAACAAGCTTTATTACCGGTGCAAGACATATGTACAAAACCGCAATTATTCCGGCACTTCCTGCCGCAGTTTTTACAAGCTTTGTGCATGCGAGCACGCTTTCAAGCGTTTCCGATAAAACGCCGCCCACAATGGGAACAAAGTTTGATGCCGCATATTTGATTGTTCGTTTGAAGGTTGCATCTAAGTTTACCGCCGCAAACCCTTTTGTCGCAAGAACTGCGGCAAAAACGGTCATCACAATTCCAAGCGCCCACATTACTGCTTTTTTTATTGCCGCCGAAAGCTTACCTAAACTGAACCGTCCCGAAAGATTATTGACACCGCCGAGCATTGCGGCAAAAACTGCCGCCGGAAGCACAATCCCCGAAAGTGCCGACATTGCCGATGATGCGCCTATCACGCCCCAGCTGACCACCCCTGCTTTTGCCGCGCCGCCTGATGCCGCCACAAGACCCCCAAGCACCGGCACCGCCGCGCGTACAAATATGTTCATGCTGTTTATTGCATCCTCCGCAACCGTAACCGCATTTGTAAAGCTGCCGATTATCATTATAAATATTACGCTGTAGCTTACATAAAATGCGGTGTTCATAATCTGTTCTTCTTCCGGTGCAAAGTTTGACAGTACCCCAAGGCACAGTGCAATAAGAATTATTTTTGCCGATGCAGAAATATTATTTTTAAGCTCCGCAAACAGCATATTCACCACGTTTTTAAGTATTTCCGCAAAGCCGCTTCCGCCGCCTGCGGCAATTTCTGCCGCTTCTGTTCCGAAATCAAAATCCGGTGCTATTCCGGAGGTTTCGGTTTCTATGCCATACACCCCCGAGGCTTCAAGCTGCTCGGTTATTATGTCCGTTTCCCCGGCATATACTCCAACCGGAAAAACAAGAAATAAACATAATATAATAAGGCTTTTCATTTGTTGCTCCTTTATTTTATTACCCGCACGATTTCCGAAAAAAGCGTGTTTATTACAGGAAGTGCCACACCTATTATTGCCGCACGCCCTGCAATCTCCACCACTCTGGCAATTGCCGTTTGTCCGGCATCCTTGCATATTGAACTGCACACCGTTACCGCAAGTGCAATTCCGCTTGCTTTAAGTACGGTTTTAATATATTCTCCCCCAACTCCTGCAAGTTCCGAAATACCGCGTGCCGCATCAAAAATTTCCGATATTATGCCAAGCGACGAGCCGATGATGACGGCACCTGCCGCTATGGCTATTGCAATACCCGTTTCAGGGCGGTCTTTCAGTACAAGCACCAGCACAGATGCCGCAACCCCAATGCAGACTACTGACAGTATATTCATATCACGCACCTATAATCCAAAGAGTGTTTTTATGGTATCAAAAAGGTTTTTCACCTCACTGAGCACCATAAGCAGCACAACAACAAGACCTGCAATTGTTGTAAGCATTGCCTGTTCCTCGCGTCCCGAATGTTTAAGCAGCTGGTTGATTGCCGAAACCGTGATTCCTATTGCC
>JAFVVU010000054.1 GCA_017502065.1 Clostridia bacterium
CACAATGACAGCGGCACACAAATCCTACCTTATTGCAAACGGGTTTTCGTCTGCAAAGGTTTTCACCCTTGCTGAAATGGCAGGCGAAACGGGCGATATTTCAGACCCCTACGGCCTTGACCTTGATGAATATAAGAAAACAGCTGCCGAAATAAACGAGCTGGTGCAGAAAATACGATTATGATTATTTTAGATACATTAAAACCCGAATATGCTTTGCAGGTTGCGGAAATTGAAAAGGCATGCTTTTCACTTCCCTGGTCGGAAGACGCCTTTATGAGTGAGATAGACAATCCGCTTGCAACATATGTTGTTGCAGTTGAAGACGAAACCGTCCTTGGTTTTGCTGGCGTTCATATTATTGCCGGCGAAGGGTATATTACAAATATTGCCGTTTGCGAAACCGCACGAAGATGCGGCATCGGCGAAATGATGCTTAAGCGGATTATTGACATTTGCAAGAGTAAATGCACATTTGTAACACTTGAGGTAAGGGTATCCAATACCTCCGCAATATCGCTTTATGAAAAGCTCGGGTTTGAAACCCTTGGTATCCGTAAAAACTTTTACGAAAAACCCACAGAGGATGCCGTAATTATGACACTTAATTTTAACCGAGAGGAATCTGACAATGACGCAGTTTGATGCAGGAAAATATGATATAGCCGTTATAGGCGGCGGCCACGCCGGATATGAAGCCGCATTTGCAGGCGCAAGACTTGGGCTTTCCGTGATTATGTTTGCAATCAACCTTGACAGCGTTGCAAATATGCCGTGTAACCCCAACATCGGCGGTACGGCAAAGGGTCACCTTGTACGTGAGATTGATGCACTTGGCGGAGAAATGGGCAAGGTTGCCGATGCAACGTTTATTCAGTCACGTATGCTGAACCGTGGCAAAGGCCCGGCGGTACATTCGCTTCGTGCGCAGATTGACAGACGCCGTTACAGTGAAGAGGTTAAACACCGTCTTGAACTGCAGGAAAATTTAGATATCCGTCAGGCTGAGGTAACCGAAATTCTGTTTAATGATGATAACAGCGTTCGCGCTGTTGTTACACATACGGGCGGCGTTTATGAATGCCGCGCGGCAATTATTGCATCGGGTACATACCTGAAAGGCAGAATCATTCTTGGCGAGGTTAACTACAGCGGCGGTCCCGACGGAATGTTCCCTGCAAACGAGCTTTCCGACTGTCTTAAAAATGCAGGTATTGAGCTTATGAGGTTCAAAACCGGTACTCCTGCAAGAATAAAAGCTTCTTCCGTTGATTATTCCGTTATGGAAGAGCAACTTGGCGATGATGAAATTGTTCCTTTTTCTTTTGAAACTGAAAGAGAAGGACTTGAAAATAAGGTTAAATGCCATTTGACCTATACAAACCTGGAAACACATACTATAATCCGCGATAATCTGCACCGCTCACCGCTTTATTCGGGTGTAATTGAGGGCGTTGGTCCGAGGTACTGCCCGTCAATTGAAGATAAGGTTGTACGTTTTGCGGATAAGGAGCGCCATCAGGTGTTTGTTGAGCCGATGGGGCTTTCCACAGAAGAAATGTACGTACAGGGAATGTCCTCTTCCCTTCCGGAAGACGTGCAGACAAAAATGCTCCACAGTATAAAAGGGCTTGAAAATGCCAAGGTTATGCGCGCGGCATATGCAATTGAATATGATTGTGTAAATCCGCTGCAGCTTTACCCTACACTTGAATTCAAAAATTATCCCGGACTTTACGGCGCAGGTCAGTTCAACGGCACATCGGGTTATGAAGAAGCCGGTGCACAGGGACTTGTTGCCGGAATAAATGCGGCACTTAAAATAAAAGGCGAGGAGCCGCTTATTCTGCCGAGATCCGAATCATATATAGGCACGCTTATTGATGACCTTGTTACAAAAGGCACAAACGAGCCGTATCGAATGATGACATCGAGAAGTGAATACAGACTTCTTCTTCGTCAGGACAATGCCGATGCACGTCTTACACCGACGGGTCACAAAATTGGTCTTATTTCTGACGAAAGATATAATAAATTCCTTGAAAAAGAGGCGGCGGTTGAGGCGGAAATAAAACGCCTTGAAAAGCTTGTTATTCCGCCGAGCGAAAAAGTTCTTGCATTTCTTGATGAAAAAGGCTCTACCCGGATTTCAACAGGAATTAAAGCGGATGAGCTTCTTCGCAGACCTGAGATTTTTTATAAAGACCTTGCAAAAATTACCGAAATGCCATCTCTTTCCTATGACGTGGCAGAACAGGTTGAAATCCGTATAAAATATTCGGGATATATCAAGCGCCAGAGCGCTCAGGTTGAGCAGTTCAAAAAGCTTGAGGGCAAAAAAATGCCACCCGATATAAATTATATGGATATAAACGGACTTCGTATTGAAGCAAAGCAAAAGCTTGACGCGGTGCGTCCCGCATCGGTTGGGCAGGCATCACGTATGTCGGGGGTTTCGCCGTCGGATATTGCGGTGCTGCTTATATATCTTGAAAATTATGGGAGAAATTAATGAAAAACCTTTTGAATGAGGGTGCTAAAACCCTTGGCATTTCTTTAAATGATGTGCAGCTTGATAATTTTATGAAATATATGGACCTTCTCCTTGAGTGGAACGAAAATGTAAACCTTACGGCTATTACTGAGCCGAGGGAGGTTATTACAAAACATTTTCTTGACAGCCTGACGGCACTTTCGCTCATTCCTGAGGGCGCATCGGTCGCGGATATCGGGTGCGGAGCAGGTTTCCCGGGACTTCCGCTTAAAATAGCAAGAGGTGATATTAACCTTACGCTTCTTGATTCACTTGCAAAACGTATCAATTTTCTTGATGCGGTTATTACGGAAACAAATCTTTCGGGCGTTACCTGTGTTCATTCCCGCGCGGAGGATGCAGGACAGGACAAGGCGTACCGTGAAAAGTTTGATGTTGCAGTATCACGTGCGGTTGCAAACCTGACAACACTTTCGGAATACTGTCTGCCGTTTGTTAAGGTTGGCGGCGTGTTTATTGCGCTTAAAGGTCCGCTTGCGGACGAGGAGCTTGCGGCGGCGAAAAAAGCAATCCGCATCCTTGGCGGAGAGCTTATGCCGACAGTGGAGGCAAGTGTTCCGTTTACTGATTTAAACCATAAAATTGTTATTATAAAAAAGGTGGCAAAATGCCCGAAAGAGTATCCGCGAAAAGCGGGCACACCTTCAAAAAAACCTTTACTATAGGAGAATAAATATGGCAAATGAATTTAAATCCGGATTTGTTACTGTTGTCGGACTCCCGAACGTTGGCAAATCAACACTTATAAACCGCTGCGTCGGTCAGAAGGTTGCGATTATTTCGCAAAAACCTCAGACCACAAG
>JAFVVU010000055.1 GCA_017502065.1 Clostridia bacterium
CCGTAGGTGATGGTTCCGCCATCGTACTGTGACTGACCAAGAATTATCTTGAACAGCGTGCTTTTTCCTGCACCGTTTGAACCGATAAACCCTATTTTATCACGGTCTTCAACACTGAAAGTGACACCCTCAAAAAGAGGGTCTGCACCAAAAAATTTTGACAAATCGTTTACGTTAAGAAGCATTATTTATTCTCCATAGTTTTAAGTACGTTATCTGCCGCTACCATTATACCCACTCTACCGCATTCAAAATCAAGACTGCCCTGCATATATCCAACATACGGTGCTTTTATTGGAGCATCTGCCGAAAGCTCTGTTGTGGAGCCTTGTGTGAATGCACCTGCCGCCATTATAACCTCATCTTCATAACCTGGCATTGCCCACGGTTCAGGAGTTATATATGCATCAATTGGTGCACCTTTCTGTATACCCTGACAAAAGGCTACAAGAAGGTCTTTATCATTAAACTTAACCGCCTGAATTATATCTCCACGCAGAGCATCAACAGACGGGCAGATATCAAAGCCAAGTTCCTTGAATACACCGCCGCAATATATTGCAACTTTGAGCGCCTGTGCGGTGATGTGAGGCGCCATGAAAAAGCCCTGCAGAATTTCGCGGTTGAACCCGAATGTCGGGCCTACCTCTTTACCCTGACCAATACAGCTGTAGCGATAAGATGCAAGCTCAACATAATTCTTTTTACCTGCAATATATGCGCCGCCGCGTGCAATTCCGCCACCCGGATTTTTGATAAGCGAGCCTGCCATCAGGTCCGCACCTACTGCAGTTGGTTCTTTTTCTTCAGTAAACTCGCCATAGCAGTTATCAACAAAACAGCATACGTCCGCTTTAACGGATTTTACTGTTTTGATTATATTTTCAATATCACTTACGGAAAGTGTGTCACGCCATTCATAGCCTTTTGAGCGCTGAATAAGCACCATGTTAACATCATCTGTTATAGATGCACGGATTGCATCATAATCGGGTTTTCCGTCTTTAAGAGAAACCTCGGAATAGTTTACGCCGAAATCTTTAAGGCTGCCTACACCTTCTCCCCCGATTACCTGCTGAAGCGTGTCATAAGGTTTACCTGTAAGGCTGACAAGGCGGTCACCCGGGCGGAGTACGCCAAAAAGGCAGATCGAAAGAGCCTGTGTGCCCGAAATAATACTGTGGCGCACAAGCGCATCTTCCGCTTCAAAAACCTGTGCATAAAGCTCTTCAATTGCATCACGTCCGAGGTCGTCGTAACCATAGCCGGTTGTGGCTGCAAAAAGAGGTTCACGGATTTTGCAGTTTTTGAATGCCGCAAGGGTTTTTACCTGATTATATCTTGTTGTTTTATCAATTTTTTCAAAATAGGGCGATAATGAACTTATCACCCTATTGTCGATTTCTATTATTTTGTCTGAAATCCCGTATTCGTTTTTAAGTAAGCTGTTTATCATTTTAAATATTGTATCCTTTTTCAAATGCCGCTAAATTAAGGTCAAGGAATTTTGCCGGCACGTTTGTTTTAACTGCTTCAATCCATTTTTCTTTTTCAATGCCTGAATTTTTTGCAAGCACACCGATAAGAACAACGTTTGCCGCCTTGATGTTACCAACTTCAAGTGCAATTTTTGAAGCATCCGCAGTAATTATTTCACATTTATCTGCAATTGTTTCTATAATTCCTTCCGGATATTTCGCCGCACCTGTTACAACCGGCATCGGCATAATTTCCTGTGTGTTAACAATGATTTTTCCGCCTATCTTTACAAAATCAAGTCCGCGGAGTGCTTCAAGCTTTTCAAAAGCAAGAACGATATCCGCATTCTTTTCCGTAATAATCGGAGAATTAACTTTATCACCGTATCTTACATATGTTATAACACTTCCGCCACGCTGTGACATTCCGTGTACTTCAGATACCTTTACATCATACCCTGCGTCAACAACAACGCTTCCTATTATACGGCTGGCAAGAAGTGTTCCCTGTCCGCCTACACCAACAATAACTATATTTGTAACCATAATCTTACGCCTCCTGTTTGCCTATTGCACCGAATTTACAGATTTTTGTACAAAGTCCGCATCCGTTACACTGTGACGGGTCGATGATTGCTTTTCCGTCTTTGAATGTGATTGCCGGACATCCGATTTTCATACACATTTTACAGCCTTTACATTTATCGGCATCAACTTTGCAAGGTGCTCCGTAGTTTACATGTTTAAGAAGTGCGCAAGGTCTTCTTGCAATAATTACAGAAGGTTCTGCCGCTTCAAGCTCTGCTTTTACAACCTTTTCAAATTCATCAACTTCAAACGGGTCAGCAACTGTTACTCTGTTAACACCGATTGCTTTTGCAAGCATTTCAATATCAACTCTTCTTGTTTCTTCACCTTTGATTGTATATCCTGTTGTAGGATTCTGCTGATGACCTGTCATTCCTGTAATTGCATTATCAAGAATAATTACAGTTGCATTTCCTTTATTATATACAATATCAATAAGACCTGTTATACCGGAATGCATAAAGGTTGAGTCACCGATTACGGCAACGCTCTTTTTGGAGAATTCTTCTCCTCTTGCTTTTGTCATTCCGTGAAGTCCGCTTACGCTTGCACCCATACATACGCAAACATCAATGCTTGCGAGCGGAGCTGCCGCGCCGAGTGTATAACATCCGATGTCACCGCTTACTGTAAGGCCAAGTTTCTTAAGTACATGGAACACGCCTCTGTGCGGGCATCCCGGGCACATTACCGGAGGACGTACAGGGATTCCGGAAGGCTGTTTTTCTTCATATTTTTCGCCCATAATTCCGGCTTTTATAAGTTCCGGTGTATATTCGCCGAGAAGTGTAAATACGTCTTTACCGATAACGTCAACACCATTTACTTTACAAGCTTCTTCGATGAACGGGTCAAGCTCTTCAACAACATAAAGCTTGTCTACATTTTTTGCAAACTCTTTGATTTTTCCCATCGGAAGCGGATGTACCATTCCTATTTTAAGGAAGGATGCTTCCGGCATTGCTTCTTTTGCATACTGATATGCAATACCGCTTGCTATAATACCGATTTTTTTGTCGTTATATTCAATAGCGTTTATATCTGAATTATCTGCAAATTCTGCAAGCTCTGCCATTCTTTTTTCAACATAAACATGGCGGCCTCTTGCCATTGCCGGCATCATAACGTTTTTGCCGATATTTTTTTCATATGTGCCGAGGGGTTTTTCTATTCTTTCTTCTTCAGCAACAAGGCTCTGTGAATGAGCTACTCTTGTTGTAAGTCTTACGATAACGGGCGTGTCATATTTTTCACTGATATCATAAGCAAGTTTAACAAATTCTTTGCAGTCTCCGCTGTCTGCCGGTTCAAGCATAGGAAGCTTTGCCGCTTTTGCATAGTTACGGCTGTCCTGTTCATTCTGTGAAGAGTGCATTCCCGGGTCATCTGCAACAACAAGCACAAGTCCGCCGCCCACACCTGTGTAAGATGCAGTGAAAAGCGGGTCTGCCGCAACGTTAAGACCAACATGCTTCATACATGTCATGCTTCTTGCGCCGACAATGCTTGCACCAACAGCAACCTCTGTTGCAACCTTTTCGTTGGTTGCCCATTCGCTGTATATTTCATCATATTTTGCAATATTTTCTGTTATTTCGGTACTCGGTGTGCCCGGATAGGACGAAACTACGCTTGCTCCGGCTTCGTAAGCACCTCTGGCAATTGCCATATTCCCCAACATTAATTTTTTCACGTTTACCTCACCTATATTTCTTAAAATTTTTACATTTTTAGTATAAGGCCGCAAAATGGCATAATACTACATGTAACATTGTACTACAATATGTCTTAAAAATAAAGTGTTTTCTTCTTTTTTGTATGTTTTACACAACTATTTTTAATATGTAATATTAAATTTGTATGCCAAAAATTTTTGTATTGCATCAGAAATTTTATATAAATATATGTAAAATTTATAAAAAGTGTAAAATTATTGAGTTTTTTTTGTGTACAATTCAACATAGTATTTTTGATTTAATTTTGTTATAATAGATAGGTAACATTGGAAAAAATTATTTAAAATACTTATAGGAGGAACAAAAGATGAGCAAAAAGTATGTATATCTTTTTAGCGAAGGCGACGCTACAATGCGTGAGCTTCTCGGTGGTAAAGGTGCAAACCTTGCTGAAATGACCAAAATCGGTCTCCCCGTTCCACAGGGTTTTACAGTTTCAACTGAAGCTTGTACCCAGTATTATGAGGACGGACGTAAAATCAGCGCTGAAATTCAGGCTGAAATTATGGAAAACATCACAAAAATGGAAGCAATCTGCGGAAAGAAATTCGGAGATAAGGAAAATCCCCTCCTCGTTTCTGTTCGTTCAGGGGCAAGAGCTTCTATGCCTGGTATGATGGACACAATCCTCAACCTCGGTCTTAACGAAGACGTTGTTGAAACAATGGCAGCTAAAACAGGCAACGCAAGATGGGCTTGGGACTGCTACAGAAGATTTATTCAGATGTATTCCGACGTTGTTATGGAAGTTGGTAAAAAATACTTTGAAGAACTTATCGACGAAATGAAAGAAGCTAAAGGCGTAACTCAGGACGTTGAACTTACAGCTGAAGACCTCAAAGAACTTGCAGGTCAGTTCAAAGCTGAATACAAA
>JAFVVU010000056.1 GCA_017502065.1 Clostridia bacterium
AATAAACGGATTTGGGCAAAATGGATAAAGAATGGGCGACCTTCGGGTTGCGGTGCCCGACAAAACCATCGCGTGGCAAAGCCACTCTCGATTTTGTCGACCGCTGCCCCTTTTCCGCCTCGCTTCATCTCGCACTGCGAGCGCTCGGCATCAAAGCAGGTTATTCGCCCGTCGGGCTTTTTGTAAATCTTTCTTCGGGTTATCGCTACGCGCCTCTTGCGGTTACCAAAATAATCTGCGGATGCACAGCGACATCCTTGATTATTTTGACCGCTGCGCTTCCTCACGCTCCCTTTATCCGCCGCAGGCGGCGGTCGCGTTCGTCACCCAACGAGCCACGCTCGTCGGCCTCATAACAGAAAGTAAGCAAATTCAATCAGTTCTCACAACAAAAAAAGAACACCCGCCTTTTGGCGAGTGTCCATTTTTTGGTTGCGGGGGCCGGATTTGAACCAACGACCTTCGGGTTATGAGCCCGACGAGCTACCGGACTGCTCCACCCCGCGATATTGAATTTACGTAGTGGTGCTGGAAACCGGAATCGAACCGGTACGGGGGTTAAATCCCGCAGGATTTTAAGTCCTGTGCGTCTGCCAGTTCCGCCATTCCAGCTCGAAACTACTAAGTTATTATACCACAACAAAATTTGTTTGTCAATATATTTTAAACCAAATTTCCAAGAATTATTCCTAAATTACAAAAATTTTCTTACCGCACTCCCGCCAAGATAGTTGCACATATCGCCCTGTCTTATGTTTTCGGCTTCCATTTTTTCAAGGATCATATCTTTTATTTTCCACCAGCTCATACCGAAATTGGCAATTCTTGTATCCTTTTCCGGTGCTCTGCCGATAATTCTTGCTATTGAAATATCGGGGGAGAGATGACGCAGGAATGCGGTGCATCTTTCTACATAATTTTCTGCGGAAAGGAGTTTAAGGCTGCCATCGTCGTACATTTTTTCAAACTGTGTACCCTTTACAATATACAGAGAATGGAGTTTTACCGTATTAATTTTAAGTGCGGAAAGAATTTTTGCACATTCTATAACGTCATCCATATCGTCCTGCGGAAAATCAAGAATAACATGTGCGCACACCTCAAATCCGTAGGATTTTACAAGAAGCACGGCATCAATAAACTCGGCAAGAGAGTGTCCACGGTTGATTGACTGAAGTGTGCGGTAATTTACCGTCTGAAGTCCAAGCTCAATGCAGATGTCAAGTCCTGTTTCTTTCAGAATATCAAGATATTCGGGCGCAATGCAGTCGGGTCTTGTGGAAACGTCAATTCCCACGATATTTTCCATTCGTGCCTGCATTACTGCCGCACGGAAATCTTCGGGCGGCATATACGTGTTTGAAAAATTCTGAAAATAGGCAATAAACTTTTTGGCATTATATTTAGGGCCTATGTATTCCATATTAAGTTTTAACTGTTCTTTGGCAGATAAGGCATTTGACAGGCTTTCATATCCTGCGCCACAGCTTCCGCAATAAGCACAACCGCCCAAACCGACAGTTCCGTCACGGTTTGGGCAGGTTACATCTAAATTAACGGGAAGCTTGTATACTTTTTCGCCGTACTTATCTGCTAAAGTTTTTGAATATTCTTTATACAGCATTTATTCTCCTACATAAATTCCCATTGTTTTTGCAAGTTTAACCAGTTCGCCGTCGGGATCAACCGGTCTGAAGTTGCCGTGTATATCGTTTGTCGGGATAACTTCGTTAAGCGGAACGGCGGTAAGTTCGCCTTTTTTAAGTGCTACCATGTGATGATTTTCACCGTTCATAAGAGCATCAACTGCATATGAGCCGTATCTTGTGCAGAGAATTCTGTCTGCAGAAGAAGGTGATCCACCTCTTGAAATATGACCGATTACGGTTGCACGTGCTTCAACGTCCATAATTGTTTCGGAAATTGCGTAACCATTATCGTCGCGGTTTCCGTTGATTCTTGTTTCGATTTCTTTTGCAACAGCATCGCCAACGCCTTTATATTTATATCCGTCGGGAGCAAATTCTGTTGTTATACCAACAGCTGCCGCACCTGACGGTGTTGGAGCGCCTTCTGCAACAACCACAACAGAGAACTGTTTTTCACTGCGAAGAGCTGTTTTAACTCTTTCAACAACGTTTGAAATATCATATCCGATTTCGGGGATGAGTGCAACGTCCGCACCTGCGGCAATAGCTGTGTTAAGAGCAATATGACCTGCGTCACGGCCCATAACCTCAAGCACCATAATACGGTGATGAGCTTCGCCGGTTGTTTTAAGACAGTCGATTGCATCAACACATCTGTTAACTGCTGTGTCAAAACCGAATGTAACATCGGTTGAATTAAGGTCGTTATCGATTGTTTTCGGAACACCGATTACTTTAACGCCTTTATTGGAATAGTCACGTCCGGAAGTGAGCGTACCGTCACCACCAACGATAACAAGAGCATCAATTCCGTTTATTTTAAGGTTATTTACTGCAATATCGGACAAATCGTCATAAACAATTTTGCCGTTTTCGTCTTTAACAAGACCATCTTTGTTTCTTCTCGGATATTTAAAAAGGTTGTCCTTGTTTGAATTATAAAGAATTGTACCGCCTTTGCCGATAATACCTTCAACAGTATCAAGTGTAAGCGGAATCATCTGTGAAGCGCCAAGGAAAAGTCCGCGGTATCCGTTTTTGATGCCAACCACTTCAAGTCCGTATTTGTTGATTGCAGTTGTTGTTACTGCACGAATTACTGCATTAAGTCCCGGGCAGTCTCCACCGCCGGTCATAATACCGATTTTTTTTATTGAATTGTCCATACTTGCCAAACCTCCATCTCTTTGTTGCCCGAAAAAAGCGAGCATAAATATTTTACACTAAAATTTCCCTGTTTGCAATAGATTTTGTCAAAAAAACATAAATTATTCCGAAAAGTTAAAATTTTCAAATTTCTCCAGCATATCGGCAAACTGCTCAGGCGTATATAATGTGTTTAAAATTGATAGCAGGGGATTGGTCGTTATGCCAATTGGCAAATCCAGAAACTGAAGAAGTTTATTTCTTAAAACTGCACTGCCGCTCCGACCGCAAAATCCGAGAGAATACAAATCGGCTTTTGTGATTTTTTCGCCTGAAGATGCAGGGGTTATTGTTGCGGCATTTTTTATGCTTTCTATAATTGTATCTTTATCTATTCCTTCAACGCCTAAAAATCCGTCTTTTGAGGCTGAAGCTTTACGGCTTTCTTTGCCGGGGCGCTGGGGAATATATGCATGTCTGATATATTTATTATCCACAATACCGCAAATAAAATTCCTTATTAAAAAACCGGCTCTGTCGGAATCTGTAAGAATAATGATGCCTTGCTTTTCGGCAAGCTTTCTTATAAGCTTTTGTTTGCCGTCGTTTGTAAATATACCAAATCCGCCGAGGGAAACAATAACCGTATCAAAAATTGATGAAATTTTTATTTTATCGTATTTGCCTTCAACAATAATGGCTTCTTTAATGGGAATCATATGTACCTCCGGTGAGCAAAAAAGTACCGTTGCCGCAAGGCAACGGTATTTTTTTATAAAGAAATTATTCTTTGTTTTTTGCGAAACATTCGCTGCAATATACAGGTTTGTCGTTCTTTGGTTTGAAAGGAACCTGAGCTTCTGCGCCGCATTCTGCACAAGTAATTGTAAACATTTCTCTTGCGCCTCTTAATGCGTTCTTACGGTTAACTCTGCATTCTTTACATCTGAGTGGTTCATTCAGGAAGCCTTTTTCAGCATAGAATTCCTGCTCGCCTGCTGTGAATACAAATTCGTTTCCGCAGTCCTTGCAAATTAAAGTTTTGTCTTCGTACATTGTGTTTTCCCTCACTTTGTTTCTAATCCTGATTCAAACCATTCTCCTGCCTTTAAGCAGCGCGACATACGTAAGATTCATGGACTGATTTATTGTTATGGCAAATTTTTGCCTGATAACCTAGAAATTAGCAATAGGTGATTTTTCAAGCTTATGCTTGATGCGCTGGAGTGCATTGTCAATTGATTTAACGGGTTTGCCGACAACCTCGGCAATTTCAACATAGCTTTTTCCTGCCACATACTGTTCAAGCACACTGCGTTCAAACTTACTTAAAATTTTAAGCAGCTTATCGTCAATCCCTTTATAGCTTTCGTTTATAATCATATATTCTTCGGGATTAAGACTGGAGTCACCTTCAATAAGGTCAATAAGCATTCGTTCGCCTTCGCCGCTTGATTCGTTATTATAGAGCGAAACATAGGAATTAAGCGGAATATGTTTTTGTCTTGTTGCTGTCTTGATTGCCGTGATGATCTGGCGCGTTATGCAAAGCTCTGCAAATGCCCGGAAGCCGCAGGTCCTGTCACTTTTAAAGTCCCTTATGGCTTTAACAAGACCGATAAGCCCTTCCTGGATAATATCCTCCCTGTCGGCACCACGTAAAAAATACGTTTTTGCCTTTGCTGTTATGCTTGGTTTATAGCGGGAAATTAAAATTTCAAAAGCTTCGTTGTTCCCGCTGCGCGCCTCCGTTACAAGTTCAATATCACTTAATTCTGATATATCAAGGTTGCATTCGGAGGGTTGTGTTGACAAAGCGCACGCCCCCTATTACATCATTTTATACTCCTCATTATATATCAGCTTCAGGTCATTGTCAAGATGTTTTTCACAAAAATTTGTCCAAAAACATATAATATTTTATGGGGGATGACGAAAATTGAGAATTTTTGCAAAAAAAAGAAGGAAAATGAAATGCATAATTTTTTTGCTTATTACATCACTTATTTTGGTAGTTCTTACTATGAGAGTGAGCACGCTGTTTAATTCTCTTGCGCAAAGCAAAGCCCGGTTTGAAGCTACATATGCAATAAACAAAGTGATAGGCGAAACAACCGTGGACAGCAAAACTTATTCCGATATTATAATAAAGGAATATGATGGTGGTGGGAGAATAACTGCAGTCAGTACCGATTCCGCACTTATAAACCGGATGCAAAGCGAAATTTCCTCCCGCCTTATTGAACGGTTCCGTGAAAATAATCAGTATTACATAACTCTTTCCATTGCAAATATTCTCGGCATGCGGACCATTACGGGATTTGGTCCCAAACTACCGATAAAAATTTCGCCGTCACCCAATATTTCCGTTAAATTTAATGATAGCTTTGTAAGCGCAGGCATCAACCAGACAAAATTTGCCGTTAATATCACTGTGGAAGCGGAAATGATGGTAAGTGCAATTCCGTTCCGCACCAGTGTGGGCGTGGACCGCACAATCCCCGTTGCACAGGTGGTTCTTGTAGGCTCCGTTCCCGACACATATGCCAATTTTAGTGAAAAATTCGATAAGGAATAACACAAATCGAGATATTTTTCAATTTACCTATTGACGGGTAGTGATATATGTGATATAATCTCGATGCGAGATAAAAAGGAGGTAAGAACCATAATAAATATTTCGGATCGAAATAAACTTGAGCATCATCTGGATTTGTGGATAACAGAGGGTGCTTTTGTTTGTGAAGAAAACGAAGATGAAGATTACAGCAGCTTTGATGGATATGACATCGGGCATAAGAGAGATTTAGAACAGCAGCCCTTATGAAGGAGAGATTATTATGGAGCTTAGAATGAAAAGACGTGGGTTTGTTCCCACAAAAACAGAACTTACGTACATGAAAAAATATTTTGGAGTAATTCCAATTGAAACAATAATGGCAGACCTTGATATATCGGCACCGCAGTTTTTAAAAATGGCAAAAATGCTGAATTTAAAAATAAGGAAAAAGCACATAACCGATTTGCTTATGTTTTCACGCAAAAAACATACAAATCCGAACCCGGTTACAGATGATACCAAAATGCTTGTGTGCAGATATTATTTTGAAGGGTCGGGGGTTGAAAATATATGTGCTCAGCTTGGGAGAAGCAAAAAAACCGTTTGCAGTATACTTGAAGAATGTATGGAAAACGGCGACTACATAAGATATAACATTTTCGGAAGAGAGGAGAAAAGGAATTGCCGAAATTGTCGGATATAAAAAAAGAAAAAATACTGGATGATTATAAAAAAACAAAATCCTGCGAGGATGTTGCAAAACAAAACAACGTGTCGGTGGCGAGTGTTAAAAAAATTATTGATGAATATTCTCCTGAAAAGTTTGATACAAAATGCCGTATAAAAGCAATGGAGATTATCAATCTTTATATGGACGAGCTGTCAAAATCGGAAAAAATAAAAGCGGCACCGCTTAATCAGCTGGCATCGGCACTTGGCGTGCTTATAGATAAGGTAGGAAAAATGGAAAAAGAAACCGAAACCGAAAACATAATAAGTCTTATTGAAAGTATTAAAGAATAAAATTATCTATTGACATACGGTTTATGATATAATATAATATAACATATTAGATTGTATGGAGGTAATTATGAGTTACAGAATATTTACGGATAACGGGTCCAATCTTACACCCGAAATGTATGAAGAATACGGAATTGAGGTTTTGTCACTTAAATTTACAATTGACGGAAAAGAATATGTAAGCTATAAAAAAGGAACAACCATTGATATTAAGATGTTCTATGATAAAATGAGAAATAAGGAACATATCACGACATCGCTTGTAAATGCGGATGAGTTTGCTACTGCTTTTGAAGAAGCACTTAAAAACGGAGAAGATGTTCTTTACATTGGTCTTTCAAGCGGAATTTCAGGAACATATCAGGCATCAACAATTGCGGCAAGTATGCTTAAAGATAAATATCCTGACAGAAAAATCATTATGGTTGATTCTCTGGCAGCAAGTATCGGCGAAGGAATGCTTGTATATGATGCCGCAAAATTAAAAGCACAGGGCAAATCAATTGACGAGGTAGCCGAGTGGGTTGAAAACAACAAACTCCGTCTTAACCACTGGTTTACAGTTGATGATTTGTTCTTCCTCATGCGTGGCGGCAGAGTAAGCCGTGCTTCTGCAACATTTGGTGAAATGCTCAGTGTTAAACCTGTAATGCATGTTGATGATGCCGGAAAGCTTATTGTTAAAGGCAAGGTTATGGGCCGTAAAAAATCTTTAAATACAATCACAAGCAAATTCGAAGAAACCGGTGCTGATAAAAACCAGACAGTGTTTATAACACACGGTGACTGTGCGGATGAAGCCGCAAAGGTGGAAGCGCAGCTTCGTTCCTATGGTGTTAATGACATTAAAACAATAATTCTTGACCCGTCAATCGGAGCACATTCCGGTCCGGGCACAATGGCAGTATTCTTCTACGCGGATAAAAGATAAAAATAAAGCACCTCGTTTGAGGTGCTTTTTTATGTCTTAAAACTGAAAAAGAGCCGTAAATATTTTCCATATTGCCTGCCAGAAATTGAGTTTATTAACATCCTCTGCGGCAACAACAGGAATTGTTGTAATTGGTTCTCCTGCGGCGGAAATAACCATTTCACCAACTATATCGCCTGCTTTTATCGGGGCAGGAACATCTTTGAAAAGAGTTACGTCCTTTTTTATATTGTCCGAATATGTTTTCGGCACAACAACACCGCTTGGATTTTTAATTATTGCATTAACGGTGTCTTTTGCACCCTTGTTTACGGTTACCGTGCCTACAAGCTCGTTATCCTCAACCGGATGAGAAAGCTCATATGCGGAATATCCGTATTGCAAAAGCATTTTTGCTTCCGCAAACCTTGCATTTCCATCTTCTGCACCGAGAATAACGGCAATAAGGTCCATATTATCCTTTTTTGCAGTTGCAACAACACAGTATTTTGCATTGGTTTCCGTTCCGGTTTTAAGTCCGGTTGTATACTGATATGTGGACAAAAGTCTGTTTGTATTTATAAGCTGTGTTCGGTTTCCGCGCAGCCATTCCTCGCGTATGGTAGTATAGTTTAAAATCTCGGGATGCTTTGTGATGAGTTCTTTTGCCAAAAGTGCCGTGTCATATGCGCTTGTATAATGATAATCCGCATCAAATCCCGTAACGTTAACGTAGTTTGTATTTGTCATTCCAAGCTCGGAAGCTCTCTGATTCATAACCGAAACAAAATCAGCTTCACTTCCGGCAAGAGTTTCGGCAAGGGCAATGGTTGCATCGTTTCCGCTTGCAATACATATTCCTTTGATGATATCATTAAGTGCCATTTTTTCGCCCACATCAAGGAAAATTGTACTGCCGCCGGCTTCCTTTGCTTTGGGAGAACCGGTAATCTGTGTATCAAGAGTGATTTCACCGGCAGCAAGCTTTTCCATTGTTATAAGAACAGGCATAAGCTTTGTTATACTTGCCATTGCAAGCTTTTCGTCTTTATTATATTCGTAAAGAATTTTGCCGGTTGATGCTTCCATAAGGATTGCCGCCTTTGCGGTAAAATCCTCTGCCTTGGGTGCTGCCGCAACACAAAGCCCGGAAACAAGAATTGATAAAACCACTAAAAATGTTATTATCTTTTTCATAAATTCTACCTGCCGTTTCTGTGAAACTTTTCATTTTTAAGTTCGTCATTTATCACTTTAACAAACTCATCATTGTTTTTTGTATTTATAATCTTATTGATGATATATTCCGTAACCTCGGGACTGCTGCTGCCGCCAAACGCACGTCTTATATTCCATGCGGCATTAAGCTCTTCATACGGCAACAGGAGATTTTCTTTTCTTGTGCCTGATTTGAATATGTCAATAGCAGGGAATATACGGCGCTCGGACATATGCCTGTCAAGATGAAGCTCCATATTACCAGTACCCTTGAATTCCTCGAAAATAACGTCATCCATACGACTGCCGGTTTCAATAAGCGCGGTTGCAAGAATTGTAAGGCTTCCGCCGCCTTTGATATTACGTGCCGCACCAAAGAATTTTTTAGGTTTATACAGCGCACCTGCATCAAGACCGCCGGAAAGCGACCTTCCGCTTGCCTGGCCCGTTATGTTATATGCACGCGCAAGTCTTGTAATACTGTCAAGAAGAACAACAACATCCTTGCCGTGCTCAACAAGCCTTTGTGCACGTTCAAGCACAAGCTCGGCAACCTTTGCATGATTTTCGGGCGGCATATCAAACGTTGAATAAACAACGTCCGCACCTTCGATTGAATGCTGCATATCCGTAACCTCTTCGGGACGCTCGTCAATAAGAAGCACAATCATATGAATATCTTTATTGTTGGCAAGCATGCTTTTTGCAATTTGTTTAAGAAGGGTTGTTTTGCCGGCTTTCGGCGGCGCAACAATAAGTCCTCTCTGACATTTTCCCACGGGAGAAATAAGGTCAACAATACGCATTGCGTAGTTTTTTCCGTCGGTTTCAAGACGGAGTCTTTCATCAGGATATACCGGAATAAGCGATTCAAACGGTTTGCGACCGCGGATTGAATCGGGACGCTCGTCATTAACACTTTTTATATAAATGAGCGCTTCAAACTTTTCACCCTCGCGTTTTACGGCGTAACCCGTAATTTTATCGCCTGTTTTAAGAGAATATTTTCTTATCATTGCGGGTGAAACATAAACGTCACTGCCGTCATCAAGACAGTTTGCACCTCTTGCAAAACCGTATCCGTCGGCAAGAACTTCAAGAATTCCGTTAACGTTTGCCTCTGTTTTATTAACATCAAAAAGCTGTTTTTTATCCTCCGCCGGTTCGGAAGTTTTATCCTCAACCGGAATGGGGTCGGTGTTTTCAAGAAGTGATATAAGCTCGTCTTTTTTGAGCGCACTTATCCCTTTAAGACCGCGTTCCTTTGCAAGTTCACGCAGCTGGGTAACACTTAAATCTGTAATATTCATAATTTGTCCTCCAATGGGGGTTATATAAAGAAAAAAATAAAACTGAATTAATATAATAAGTTTATCACAAGCGGCATATTTTGTCAATTACCGTTTATATGAAGCAGAATAGTTAACAAGTATAATATCGTCTCCGATTTTCTGGATATTATTCCAGGGGATAACATAATCGTCACGTCCACCGGTGAAAAAATTTACAAATCCGGATGGACCGGGTACAATAATTGCTTCAACAGTACCTTTTTCGAAATTTATATCCACATCACTCACAAACCCAAGGCGTTTGCCGTCGGAAATGTTTATAACCTCTTTATTGCGGAAATCTGCACTTTTATTCAATATTTTTAGCCCCTTTACAAGAAACTGCCTTGTGCAAAATGCAAAGGCAGTTTTAGTTTTATATTAAACTATACGCGGCAGGGCCGCTAAAAATAACTTTTTAATCAATAAAAGTAAGCAGTTCAAGCGGATGGGAAATAATTGCATCAGCCGCAAGAAGCTCGGGTTTCTTTCGAAATCCCCACAAAACGCCGACTGTAAATGCACCGGCTGCTTTTCCGGTTTCAACATCTGTTCCCGTATCGCCTACATAGATACACTCTTCGGGAGTGCATCCGAATTTTTCAAGCAAAAGGAAAAGTCCTTTCGGGTCGGGTTTTATCGGCACTTCGGGAGTTTCGCCGCGGCAAATGTCAATAAGCTTAT
>JAFVVU010000057.1 GCA_017502065.1 Clostridia bacterium
GTAGCAACGTCAGCAAGTACTTTACCGAATGTTACAGGAGCTTCGCCTGCTTCTGCAAATACTGCAGGAAGTGTTGCAACTGCTGTTGATACGCCTTCTGCTGTGTTTGCAGAAAGTTCTGCTACTGTAACAACGATTTCTGTATCAGCTTCGATAGCACCTGTTGAATATGTGCCGCCTTTGTATGCGTCAAAGCCGAGGAAGTCTTCTCCACCGATTGTGATAGATTCGATGTAGTAACCGAATTTCGGTGCTACTGTAAAGTTAATTGCTTCGCCTTCAGATGTAGCTGCAGATACAGATGCATTTGCATTTGCGCCTGCTGTGATTGTTACATCATATACTTCCGGAATCGGAACACCTGCTTTTGTAAGTTTAACAACACTGATATTATCATAATATACTGCAAGGTTACCATTAGCATCCGGTGTAACTGTTGTTTTAAATTCAACTGATGTTGATTCAACATCAATTTTCGCTTTTGAATATGTAGCATAGGATTTCCATGTACCTGCTGTCGGTGCGTTCGGTTTTGCTCCCCACCAAGAATTAGCTGTAATCACATTAATTCTATTGCTTGTATTTGCCGCCGCATATATTGCTCCTGTTGCTCCATTTCCTGACGGAACATAAACATCCCATTTTGCCAGTAACAAATCATCAGCCGTAATTCCTGTAATATAGTTTCTTAATGATATATTAGCTTCTTCTGAAGTTTTAGTTAATTCATAAGAGAATGCTCCGCCATTTGTATATGTGCCAGATGTACCAAGAGTTGCTCCTCCACTGCCTGGTGTATCAAATGCACCTGTCATTACATTTGTCTTTTCATACTTACCGTATGTAATTGCAAGAGTTGCATCTGCTGACAGGCTTGAAGCGTCCAGAGTATATGTGTAATATGGAACTTCAATATCCGCCGCTTCATAAACTTCTGTAAAGTCTGCTGTTATATCTGTTCCGTTAAGAGTTGCCGAATGGAGATAATATCCTTCATTCGGTGTTACCGTAACAGGAACAGTCTGTGTTTTTCCGATTACTTCTGGAACTTCCGATACCGTACCGTAGTCATTCACTTCTGTTACGGCTAATGCCCATGCATCTTCCTGATGTTTAAATGAAACATTGTCAATATAACCAATTATTGTATTGGTAGCTTCTTTAGCATTTAAAATAATGCTTATACTATTATTAGTACCTGATGAATTAGGTATAAGGCTTATTTCAACATGCGCCCACATTTCCTGCGGAATACTATTAATGTATAAAGCAGAACCACCCTTTGAAAGTGTTATACCATCGGTAGTTGCCGCACCAAGAACCTGTTCTGAAGCATAAGTGGTGCCATAGTTATTAAGCTGAATCATTCTTTCGCTGTTCATTTCTACCTCTGTATATACATCAAAAGAAAGAACATAAGCTGTACCTGCTTTTTGCGCAAACTGTGTAGAACGGTATTCAGCTGCCGTTCCGGTTGACGCAAGTTGTAATGCATTATCTCCGTCTTTAAGAACAACCTTTGAATCCGCATGTCCGGCAGTTGCACCCGAACCGCCAAACACTGTTGTTGACTGCGTAGTGGTCAAATCATAACCTGTGCCGGCGATTTCAAATCCACCGTCATAGATGTTTTCTATCGCCATAGTAGCAGCCATTGTGGGCACTGCAAATAATGATAATATCATCATAAGCATAAGTGCCATTGATAAAACTTTTTTCATTTTGACATTTCTCCTTTTATTTAATTTTTTTATTATAATATGAAATTATAATTGTGTTTAGGTGCGAATGGCGAAAGCAGCAAAAGCCGCTTTCGCATCCGCAAAAAGAAGAGGAATGCTGATATTAATATCAGCCTAAATTAAGAATTCTTTCCATAATTACTGCCGCTTCTGCACGTGTAATATTACCAAGCGGATTAACTGTGCCATCGGGGTTTCCTTTTACTATATTCTCATCAACCATTGATGCTATGTGCTCTGCCGCATAATCAGCTATTATATCATTATCAGCAAAGCCACCAAGAATTCTTCCGCTGTCTGCCACGCCAATTATTCCAAGCTTTTTCATTGCACGCGCACAAATTGTCATTGCATCCTGACGTGAAATCCCTTCTTCCGGATTATATACTCCGCCACCGCTTCCAAGAAGGATTCCTGCTTTTTTACCGACAAGAATTGCATCAGCATAAAACGCATTTTTATCGACATCGTCAAACTGAGCTGTTCCGCTTGTATCGGAAATACCAAGTGTGTTCATAAGGAAATATGCAAATTCGCCACGGGTAATATTTCTTTCCGGAGTAAACAAATTTGCTCCTGTATCGTTTACTATACCCTCTTTGCCAAGCATTTCAATTGCATCTTTTGCCCAGGCTACACTATTCAGGTCGTCATACTTGTCGCCCGAAAGAGCATTTGCATCAAGCTCGTTATTCGGTGTGATTTTAAACAAAATTACCTGGCGGCATCCAAGGTCAACCGCAAGTGTGTTTCCTTCTGCTGTAAATGGTTTCATATCGCTTCCGTTAATTACCTCTGCCGCAAATCCGTTTGCGGCTACTCTGCCGTTTGCAGAGGTAAGGTCAACAGAAATTGTTTTATTATCGGTTGTCATGTTCATTACTACCGTATATAATTCACCGTTTTTAAGCCAGCTGTAGTAACGATAATCATTAGAATTATATTTATTGAACATCGGCGAATTCTTTGCCATAAAATGATCCTGAATTTCAAAAAGCTCGCCGCTTTCTTTTATCTGCTTATACCCTTCCCATATTTCCTTATCGGAATACATATCCATTTTGCCCGTCGGATTATCAAGATCGGTTTCAAAGGTGAATCCATAAAGGCCCAGTCCGCTCGCCCCTGCAAGCGCTGCCTGATACAACTGATGTCGTGCATCGTTTGCAGATTCAAGCACTTCAGCACCTGCCGGAGAATACATTTTGTATGTACCCTGAATTACATATACGGGTTTTTCATCTCTTACCGCTTCCACAGCCGCCGCTGTACGTTCGCCTACCCATGTAGGAATCTGACTTTCGTACATCGGGTATGGGTCGGTTACAAACACGTCACAATTTCTTGAAGAATACAGAATCGGATTTTTAACCTGACCAAGGGTTTCAAGGACATATACGGGATGATAGTCATCAATTGCCCTTATTTCAATAAAGCTTTGTTTGAGCCAATATACCATTTCTTCATATGTACGAACTGTCCAGCTGCTTCCCGTATGGAGAGAGGGTTCGTCCATTATCATCCAGGCAAATACTGCCGGATGGTCTTTGAATGTACTTACAATTTTTCTTGTTCTTTCAAGCATTGTCGGATGTCCCGCAGGATTAGCGTAAAGTGCTACTGCAACCATAAGGTCTTTTTCCTGCGCATCATCAAGCATCTTTTTGATGTTATCCATATCATTTGTAAATCCTATAGGTCTTGAATATGAACGCATTACATTAATGCCTATTTCATTTGCAAGTGGCGTATAGTCTTCAATTGTTTCGTACGCAATATACGGATAAAACGGTTCTCCGTCTTTCATATATGTACCGTCCGGTGCAAGGGCTCCTGCTCTGTTATATCTGTATATTTCATTTGTTTTTGTATCCGCTAAAACACTGCCGTCAGCCGCTTTATATGTCGCCTCAAGCGTGTACGGACGCTTCATTTCTTTCATTGTCATGACATCAAATTCCCACACTGTATTGCGTTTTGCAGGAACATTTTCTGTAGCAAGGGTTTTGCTGCCGTCTTTAATTGCAAATTCCACATATGCCCCTTCGGGAATAAAATTTTTGGAATTGTCAATCTGCGCTGTAGCTATACCTGTTTCTGATTCCGTATAGAAAAATGTATCGGATTCAAGCTGCATAAGGTCTGCCATGCTTTCTACCGGACCAAAACTTACATCATCGTAGTATATTACTCCGGCACCTCTTAAACGTATTAAAAGTCCGAGCTTTGTAGTATTTACATTTACATTGAACACAAAATTTATTTTATGCCATTCGTTATCATCAAACAGGTAGTTTCCTGAAATCATTTCGCCCGCACCTGCAACCGAAGCATTCGGTTCCATTTTAAGAAAAGCTCCTTTGTTTGGTTCAACACTTTCGTATTTTACCCATGCAGAAAATATATGATCTTCGCCCGGAATAAACGATCCGTCTTCAAGGTATATATGTTGTCTTGCCCATGTCATTCCGTTAGTTTTGCAATCTATTTTAATTGAGTTTTTGCCTGAATGCGCTTCTTCGTCCGTTACGGAAACAAGGGTTCCCCACGCATTCCCCTGACATTCCCAATCTATTGCCTTTGTTCCTTCAGCTTCTTCAAAGCCCGGGTTCTTAAGTGGATTTTCAAACCCTTCAATGATAAC